>NZ_BDUF01000010.1 GCF_002335525.1 Effusibacillus lacus | reverse complement strand
CTTGCGTCATAAAAAAATCCTCCTCGCTTCATTCTGAGGAAGATTATCTCACGGACAAGAGAAGGCTCATAGGTGGGGAATATTTGACGCTTACTTATCACCCTGTAACTCGTATGTGAAAATGTCAACATGGGACAAGGAGACGATTACACTGACAAAACAAAATTTAAGAAAGTTCTTGTATTGAGAAGTTGGTTGCCCAATCCCTTACAACGCCCTCTCACACAATCCCTGAGTCCATTAGGGAACAAGTTGTTAGTCTTTACGAACAAAAGTACTACGGAAGTAATAATTCTCACTTATCTGAGCTTCTGAAAAAGCATGAACAGTTGGATTTTAGCGTTTCCTCTATTCGTCGGATTTTAGTTGCCGCAGGAGTCAAGAGACAAAAACAACGCCGTCGTCCGAAGTTGCTCAGTCCTCGTGCTCGAAAACCACAAGTCGGTATACTGTGGCAAATTGATGTCAGCAAACATTACTGGTTAGAAGGAAGAGTTCCAGCTTTTGCTCTATGGACAGCATTGATGACGCAACCGGGCTCGTTGTAGGTGCCGTTTTCCGCTCTGACGATACCAACCGAAGGATACTTTGGAGGTTATGCGGTAAGGAATTCGAACCTATGGGCTTCCCGCCTCTCTTTACAGTGATCTACAAGCAGATCTTGCGCCGCCACGCAAGCCCGCTGCGAACCACCCCTGGAGAGTCTGGAGAGGTCCAAAAGAACTCAATAAAGCTCAACAAAAGCAAGGTTAGCATAGCAAAAAAGAACATCTAGCCCCCCTCGTATGAAGCGAGGGGGAACTTAAAAGTGACATTTTCATAGAACAGTTAAGGTGAAATTTTCACTGAATCTTGGCACAAAAAAAATTAAGAGGAAATGATCCCTTCTTCGTTGAACTACCCAAATGGATATCATCATTTCAGATAAAGGAGGCACTATGGCAAAATCATACGAAATCAAAGTACCCGCACATCCAAATATCTATCAGCCTGGCTTACGAGATATGAACTTATATTTTTGCGAACCTGAGCATGGAATTAATGAAGACACTGGCCTCCTTCTACTCATACCCGGTTTTGGAGGGAACGCAAGCTCAAATGTCTATAAAAAAATGAGAACTACATTCGCCGATAAACATAATCTTGTTACGATACAGTGTGATTATTTTGGACACGAATTCATGCAAGTTACAAAGAATGCTACTATGAACATTGATTTGGAGATGATGCAAAAGACATTCTCTCATTCGGAATTACAAGAAATCATATCCCCTGACACCTATCGACTTAATTTTAAAAGGCTAGTCGAAATCGGAGCAAAATATGATCTGATAATTACTGGAAAAGAGAATCTTGGGGAGACTATCGAAAATTTTAATGATATGGGAATCATGCAGGCACTTGATAATCTGACGGCCATTCTTCTTGTTATGGCAATAATTAAAGACAACGGTTATTCGATAAATACCAATCGTATCATTGCTTATGGTCATTCCCACGGTGCTTACTTAGCCCTCTTATGTAACGCGTTTGCTCCAAGACTTTTTTCTAAGATCATTGATAATTCCGCATGGTTGTTTCCAGTGTTTTTGTTGAAACCAAGATATTATTTAAGACGGATTGGCAACCTTGTATTTAACATTGAATTTCAATATTTGGCAAAAGACTTGCCATATGATATTGACCTTCTATACCTCTCAACTCTCTATCAGAAATTTACTAACACCTGTGACATCTTATCCTTCCACGGAACGGAAGACGATTTAATCAATCCTTCTGATAAGGAAAGATTTTGTTCTCAAATCCCTTTTATCCAATATCATGAAATTACTCCTGAGCGAGTAGATGGGAAAATTTTTAAATCATGTACACATGGGTTGGATGCGGATTTCCTTGAGTTATTCGATTATGCAATGAGTTTGAAGGAGCCCAACACACCACGGGTATTTTCTTTGCCTTCAGTTTCTATTGATACACTTGAATATTCATACTCTATAGAGTATTCCACAGGGGTTCCCATTATGGAAGTACGGAATAAATAAAAAACTGCGTATGAAGAGCAAATCTTTGCTTCTCCATACGCAGTTTTTATTAGCCTATTAGGTCTAGACTTACAGGAGTTCCTTTCCTTACATCACACTTGACGGCTTTGCCAAGTAGAACCTCGTAATATTTTGGAGGAAGTCCATACCCGGGGCGAATAACTCTCAAATTCTCTTTCGTGAACACCTCTCCCGCCTTCATATCTTGCGCCACGAATAAGGAACGGCGGAATTGAAGGGATTTTTTCTCTTTAGCGGTTGCTCCATAGTTAATGCTTCCCAACGCTTGCCATGCCCGCTCACTTTCAATGACAAGAGTTTGAAACTCTTCAGGCTCCAATGAGAAAGCGGAATCCACCCCTCCATCTGCACGCCTTAAGGTAAAGTGTTTTTCGATTACGGTTGCCCCCAGAGCTACGCTTGCTACTGCTACTCCGACTCCCATGGTATGATCCGATAAACCGGTCTGGCATTTAAATAGATCTCTCATATGAGGAATGGTCAAGATATTGCTGTCTTCCGGAGTAGCAGGATAGGTGCTGGTGCATTTCAACAAGATTAAATCTTTGCATCCGGCTTCTCTTGCAGCACGAACGGTTTCATCCAGTTCCGCCACACTGGCCATGCCTGTTGAAATAATCATGGGTTTTCCCGTTGCCGCTACTTTTCGGATCAATGGCAAATCGGTATTCTCAAAAGAAGCGATCTTGTATAAGGCTGTATCCAAAGTTTCTAGGAACTCAACCGCAGATTCGTCAAAGGGTGTACTAAACGGTATCATTCCAAGTTCCCTGCATCTGTCAAAAATCGGCTTGTGCCATTCCCATGGCGTATAAGCTTCCTGATAAAGCTTATATAAGGACTTGCCTTTCCATAGGCTGTCTGGATCCTCGATAAAAAACTCCCCTTGTTCAACATCAAGTGTCATTGTGTCAGCCGTATAGGTTTGGATCTTCAAAGCATGTGCACCAGCCCTTGCTGCAGCTTCCACTATCTCAAGGGCTCTTTCCAAGGACTGGTTATGATTTCCTGACATCTCTGCAATTACGAAAGGAGGATGGTTGGGTCCGACTATTCGGTTTCCTACTTTAATCTCTGTCACTGTATTCACCCATCTCAAAACACAGCTTTTCCAGCTGTTTATTCAAATCCCGCCAATTTTTTTGAAAAGCAGCTAAAACGACAATATCTTCATAAACTCCGTTTTTAAACACATGTTGAAGGAAGCGGCCTTCTTCCACAAAACCAAGTTTCTTATGATAACCAAGACTTACGCTATTAAAAGCGAATACTTCTGCACACACTTTGTTTAGGTTTATTTCTTCGAACGCGAACTGCAGTGAAAGATACCCCATGGCTGATCCGCTCCCTTTCGGAGCATCACTTTCCCCAATATAGAATCCCCACTGGCATCGATGGTGGTTTCTGTCAATCTGAGTAAAGTTGACGACTCCAAGCGGGATTCCTTTATGTTCAAAGATTTTGCAAATGGGTCCATTCCCTTGTTTGACCCTCTCAAACCAGGATCTGTGTTCAGCCGGGGATATGAGATGATCTGTATACATGTGAGTTCGAATCCGCTCGGAATTTCTCCAGCGAAGAACCAGGTCCAAATCCTGTTCTTCGATTCCTCTTATCAAACAATCCTCACGACGAAGCATGCTATCCCCCCAGGATCGCTCTCGCAACTTCACTTCGGGTTGAAGTGTCCCCCATAAGCCGGAAAGCGTTTTGCCCCATCTTCTTTAGAAGGCCGGGATTTTCTATCGCCCTTCGAATTTCTCCGGCTAATTGAAGCTCATCAATTTCATAGTGCCAACCCAAGTTGATCACCAATTCTTCTTTGGCAGCAGCTTGAGCAGGCTGTATCTGATTTTCTGCTAGAATCACTACCAGGGCGGGCAACCCAAGATAACAGCGTTCCCAGGTCGCCGTTCCTCCTGCCCCAATCGCAAGATCGGCAGCCGCCATCAACTCGGCCATATTTTCAATTTGACAATGATAATTCACATTGGGTATGGAATAACAGAGATCCCGGATCTCGTCTTTTCGGGGATTTGAGGACCCCACCACTACATCCACCTGGATCTGAGGGCTATTCAAACTTTGGATGGCTTTTATCGCTTTGGCTGTTTCATTCGTAATGTCACTGCCCCCGAAAAAAACCAAAATTCGATTCACCTGTCCGTCCCTTTGCCGCAGGCGAGTTCTGGCTTCCAAAAATTCTTTTCGAAGCAATGCATACCTAGGCCCCAAGAATTTAAGACATTCTGTGGAAACCAATTTGTCATATCGTATCTCCAGATCTTCAAACAAGTTCTGATCTAGCAGCAGGTCGCAATCATGCCGACGGTCAGCGAGATCGTCTATAACCATGATTTTTTTAGCTTCAGACCTTTGGTAAGACTCCCACTGCCAATCCAATGCATAGTGATCCACAATCAACCAATCGACACCCTGGACACAGCTACTTAATACTTCTTTCGTTTCTTCTGCATCCAGTTGCCAGCTTACCCCCAACCACGTGGAATTCGGGGTTCTTAGGCTTTCTTCTGCTTGTGCCGAGTAGGGTAACCTTGCTACCTGAAACCCCTTGCTCTCTACGTAATTACACATATGACCTGGCAGTTCCCTGGAGATAAATGATACAGTTGCATGCCGTTCCTTCAGTTCAGTAGCCAACGTCAAGCAGCGCATCAGATGTCCCGATCCAATTTGTTGGGATGAATCCACTCGAAAGAAAATATGCATAGGTTCCATCAAGCTTTCTTTTGTTCGATATGGGCGTTAATGGCAGACCATTCCGGGTGCAGTTCCAATAGTTCAAGGACATCCCTTAAGGTAAATTGGGGATTCGTGGGATAAATGGTTTCCAGGATTCTGGAAATCAGTTCAAAGTCCTCTGGGGTGTCGACCGTCCAACGATGGTGGCTTTGATCTGAATCATATGCCAAATCCCCTATTCGATAGAACTCAGGGTTCCTGTATAGATAAGGAGTAACATGCTCCCGTTCAGAACAGTCAACAGCATTTTCATAAGCTTCACTCAATACTCTGAAGGAGAAAACTTCCGTATCCATTCCTCTTGGATATGTTCGACAATGTACATTGGATACGTAATCAAACTCGGATTGGTGATCCTGGTAATATCGGATATGGCGATCAATTACCTCGGGGTCAATAAGCGGGCAGTCAGATGTAACCCGCACGATCAAATCTGCTTTAAATTCCTTAGCTGCCTCGTAATATCTCGCCAGCACATCATCCTCGGATCCACGCCAATAAGATACCTGCAGACGTTTACACAGATCTACTATAGGCTGATCAGTTTCATTGGTAGTGGTTGCAATGATAATTTGGTCAGCTAAACGAACCCGTCGCAAACGTTCAATCTGAAACTCAAGCAATGATTTACCAAGTACAGTTTTCAAGACTTTTCCCGGAAGCCGGGTTGATGTCATACGGGCTTGTACAATGATCGCTGTCTTCATGCAAGGATCCTCGAAAGTGTATCAATCACATAGTCTTGCTCTCGGTCTGTAAGGCCGTAATACATGGGAAGGCTGATGGCTTCCCTGTAATATTGTTCGGCCTTCGGGAAATCGCCCAATCGAAACCCAAATCTTTGATAATAAGGTTGGGTATGAACAGGAATATAATGAAGATTGACCAAAACTCCCGCTTCCCGAAGTTCTTCAAAGACTTGCCGATGGGACTTCCGGATTTTATCGAGTTTTAAACGAACTACATATAAATGGTAGGCGCTGTACGAATCCGGATGCTGCCAAGGCGTAACAATAGGCAGATCTTTAAACGCTTCGTTATAACGCCTTGCAAGTTCATGACGCCTTTCAATAAAATCATCGATCCGCTTCATCTGACTGGTTCCAAGTGCCGCCTGAATGTCGGTCATGCGGTAATTGAATCCCAAATCAATTTGCTGATAATACCATGGACCCTCCGAAGGTCCCTGCATAAACTCGGGATTGCGAGTCATGCCATGGCTTCGAAGCAGGGTCAATCTTTCATAGAGTTCTTTCCTGTTTGTAAGCACAATTCCACCTTCGCCAGTCGTGACAATTTTTACGGGGTGGAAACTAAATACAACCATATCTGAATACTCACAGGATCCGACTCGTTTGCCTCGATAACTGCCGCCAATGGCATGGGAAGCGTCTTCGATTATAGTAATGCCGTACCTGCTGGCAAGTTCGTGGATCTCTTTCATTTCGCAAGATTGTCCGGCAAAATGAACCGGGATCAGAACTTTGGGCAGTTTTCCTTCAACCTCTGCATGTTTCAGTCTATTCTCCAATTCTGTAACAGACATGTTATAGGTCTGAGGGTCAATGTCAACAAAATCCACTTCGGCACCACAGTATAAACCGCAATTCGCTGAAGCCAGGAATGTGTTGGGGGAAGTCCACATTATGTCTTCCTCTCCAAGACTTGCTGCAAGACAGGCAATATGAAGTGCAGCAGTCGCATTGCTGACTGCAACCGCATACTTGGCTCCACAGTATTCAGCAATGGTTCTTTCAAATTCTTCAATTCTCGGTCCCTGTGTAAGCCAATCCGACTGTAATACTTCAATAACCGCTTGAATATCCTCTTCTGTTAGATTCTGCCTCCCATAAGGGATTGGTTTCATACTCCAATCAACTCCCTGAGTTGCCCAACGGTCAGGAAATGAGGATTTGTATTGGAATTATATTCAAATCCTTGCTCGACAGAAGTTCCTCTTTCCCCAATAAGATTGACTGTATAATCAACCGGATCCACGAAATTGATTGTAGGTTTGATTACATAGTGATCGTGAAATTCCAATGTTAAATGAGAATCGTCTGCTGGGCACATAACTTCGTGCAGTTTTTCCCCTGGACGAATTCCAATAATTTTGATAGGGGTTCCGGGAGACAGGGCTTCCACCAAGTCAGTAACCTTAGTGGAAGGAATTTTCGGCACAAATAGTTCTCCGCCCTGCATACGTTCAAAATTCTTTAATACGAAGTCCACGCCTTGTTGTAAGGTGATCCAGAAACGGGTCATACGCGGGTCAGTAACCGGGAGTTCTTTGGCTCCTTCCGATATCAACTTTTTGAAGAAAGGTATAACCGACCCTCTTGAACCCACTACATTTCCGTACCGTACAACGGCAAACCTTGTCCGATGTCCGCCAGCTATATTGTTGGCTGCAATAAAAAGCTTGTCCGATGCCAGTTTGGTCGCACCATACAAGTTGATAGGATTGGCCGCTTTATCAGTGGAAAGAGCAATCACCTTTTCCACTTCATTATAGAGGGCTGCGTTAATTACATTTTGTGCCCCGTGGACATTCGTTTTAATACATTCCATCGGGTTATACTCAGCAGCCGGAACTTGTTTCAGTGCCGCCGCATGAACTACATAGTCAACCCCTTTCATTGCTTGACGAAGACGATCTTCATCTCGAACATCTCCCAAAAAATACCTCAATGTCGGAGAGTGAAACTCCTGCTGCATTTCAAACTGTTTCAATTCATCTCGGGAAAATACTATCAATTTACGAGGCTTATATCTATCCAGAACAGTTTTAATAAACTGTTTGCCGAATGATCCTGTTCCCCCAGTAATCAGGATTGATTTGTCGTTAAACATCACTTTCCACATCCCTTTGAATGATGGTTACCACTATCTTAGCTAATTGCTTCTACCTTCTCTTTAAATAATTCTCTTTCCGCGTCAATATTCTTACCGTCTATTAACTTAATGAATTCTTCCAGTTTTAGATGATGGCAGCCTTTAATGAAGGCTCCACCTTCAGTTGCGTTGTAGAATTGTATAGCTCTGTTATCCTCGATGTAGCGTACAATCCATCTTAGATAGGACTTCAAGTTGTTTGAAGTAGCCACTTTCCCCGTTTGATAAAAGTTATCTACGAATGTCGTAGTATCCATAGGATCAATTGTTCTGTACAGATGTGTTCCCGTCGCGTGTGTTCGACCGTTGGTATATGCGAGATCTTGTCCCACAAAACAAATGAGATTGGCGCCCATTTTGATCATAAGATCCAAAAGTGTTGTTGCAACAGAACCGCCTGTTAAAATTGCTGGAACTCCCCGATCGGCAGCCAAATTTTCAGCTTCAATAAACCCTTTTTGATATACCATAAATTTCGGGCCGATATAGGTTTCAACTACCCCTGAAAAAACTGTACTTAAATAAAATAATACGGACTTATTACAATCCCTAATTTGCTCCAAAGTATAATGTTTTGGATCCGTAACCATGAAAAAGTCAGGCTCGATTCCTGCTTTTAAAAGAGGAGTTAGCGCTGTACCGACGGCGCCTATAAGAGCGTGATTCTTAACCTTAGTCAGAAGGCTAATGTTTTTGCCTAAGGATGGGCCCGCACTCACAAGCACCATCGGAATCCCGTCAAAAAGTTGATGGAAAGATGACCAATCGTAATAGGGTACACTGACATTTTTACGAAAGTTGTTTAAAAGCAAATTGGATGTGGCTGAAACTGTTTGTCTTTGTATGTCAATATCAATCAAAATTTCTTTCAAATGATTGAGCTCATCGGGAATCAAGGGAAGGGTCGGCTTGTAGACAATCATTTGGCAGTTTTGCACCTTGTCTAGATTCTCGAGAATGGACGGTTCCTTTTTCGTTATCACTAGGTTAATCCTTGGATTCTCCAGTATTTCTCGAAAATCTATAAACCCAAACGAGTAGTGGACAAGTTCCGGATTAAAATCAAATACATACAAAGTCAGACCCGGGTACTCCCGAACGAGTTCTTTGATTTGGTAACCACACCCCAAACCGTAAAGGATCAACTGGGAATTCCCGGATTTACCAAGCGTCTCGTTGATCTTTGCGAGGTTTCCTTCGAGAAAGCGCTTGGCTTCCTTTTTTGGGGTGTATTTACTGTGGACAAACTGTTTTACATCATCTTTTCTATAAGAAATAACGGGATTTCCATCGCGACTTAATTCAAATGAGATTTTATGGCTTTCAACGAATTCACTTGGAAACTCGATGGGGTCGGAATAATGTTTTCCATTCAAAAGGACTTCCTTATTCCTTAAGTACAAATCACTCGAGAACTCCAACACCTGTTACAGGGCCTCCTCTACCTTCTTCAGCCATTGCTCAAGGATGGGAGTAATTTCATAATCTAATAAATCCCCCATCAATACGTAATCCCGGTTTTGCAGTGCTTCTTCAATTTCTATCAGCTTCGGATTTACTTCATCGACCTGAATTCCGGGTATTTTGGAATGATCAAGATTTTGAATTCCCCGTACGGACTGTTGAAGCCAATCGATTCCTTCTATATATAATTGAAACAAATCCAGGCCTTTAGCTTCTTCGTTCCCCTGAAAATACGTTGCCAACTGTTCATGGGCCTCGATAAGTCTAGGGATGTACTCTTGGCATGACTGTAATGTCTCTTCAACCAACTTGTTCATGTTTATCCCCCCATTAGGTCTGATTATCGAAAAAGATGGGATTTGCGTAAGAATTTTGGTTATAGGGATTTTTATTTTGTTTGATAATAGCCAGTTTTTCAATTTCAGATTTAAGCTTTTCTTTCATCCCGAGGACAGCAGTTCGTACGGACGTCTGAAGTTCAGACAAATGTTTGAACCTTAGTTCAAAGTGTTCCTTTTGCTCAATGTTTGATTGAGCCATGCTGACTGTGACTTCACTTTGCAGTAGAGTAATCTGTTCCAAGAGTTTATTGATTTCCACATGAGTGTCTTGTTGTTCTAGTAGAAGCAAGATTTGTTTATAACATGTTTCCATTTCAGAAAGCATCAAATTCAACTTTTCATTTATTGACATCAGGCATTCGCCTCTTTCATCGCTTGAGCCCAAGTGGTTCTCAAGCTAATGAACAAATCAAGAACGTCCTGTGCTTTCCTTTTGCTTTTCTCAATGTTTGCCTGTGCGGCATGACGAATCATGAAATTATAAAGTGATTGAAGCTGTACTGCGATTTCACCTGCCTCCGGATTAATGCTTGCCAATAATTCCTCCAGAATATCCTGTACTTTCTTAAAACTGTTATTTGTAGCTTCCATCTTCTTTTGGTCTATAGACTCCATTACCAATTTCAATTGTTTGATTGCTTCATCATACAGCATTAAAATCAGTTCTTGGGGTCTTGCTGTTTCAATCTGTACTCTTTTATATTGCTGATAGGGATTTGCCATACTCATTTTATATCTCACTGCCTTTCAGATCTTCTATAACTTCGTTAATAACTGGAATCATTTCCTTTGCCGTATGTTGCAATGAGTTGTACAAAGTCATAGACTGATTGCCAATTCGAATCCCCTTTTCTCTTTCTGTCTCATTCGGAACTGGTTTAAAGCCTTTCAATACTTTAAAAATACCAACTTGCATCATAATCGAAAGGAATACGTGCCTTCCTTCCAATTCCTTGATCGAAGCGTCAATTTGGTCCAGTTTTTCAATGAGGTTGGCTATGTCGTTGTTTTTTTGCAATCGGTAGCAAGAAACCAGTTTCTCAGAAATCTTCTTCCCTTTACCAGCTAAAGTCTTGATTTGTTCCACTTCAATTACATACTTTTCCAGTAAATTTATCAATCTCTCGCTGATGTTTCTGTCAAATCGGTTGTTTTTATGGAGTATATCCAATTTCTTTCTGGGATCAAAAGAATCTTTACAATATTTATCGATAAACTGTCTGAAAGACATTTGTTCTGTCCCTTTGATTTTAGCCCCGCCTTCAGTTGCGTTTATCACTACAGGATCTTCATATCCTTGTCGTCTTAAAACATATATATAGTTCTCAAAATATTTCAACATGGAATACATAGAAACATCTGTCAAAACTGTGTCCCTATGATATCCGGGTATAGACAGACTGTGTTTGTTTTCCGAGACTTGAGTGTTCTCAAACAAACTTCCCGAAGCATGGGTCCTGTTGTTTGTATAAGCCAAATCCTGACCAATAAAGCAGATGGGGTTTCCTTTTAATTTCACTGCCAAATCAAAGCAAAAGTTTGCAACAGATGGTCCGGAGCGTAAAAAACCGGGATTCATTTGTAGTACTTCATCATTTATCCAATCATCAAAGTGTTTTTCCCAATTCTGAAAATACCATGCAGGTCCTTTGTGATTAGTTGGAATTTCAGGATGACAGGATCCTGAAAAAAACAAATGGTAGTCTTTTATCGACAAAGATCTGAAATGTTGGGCATTGACCTCTCCGCCATCAATTGTGACTACAATATGGGGAAGGATGTCGTGTTTTGCGAAAGAACGAATTGTTGAACCTGCACATATAATTAACGCTTTGTCATCTATTTCTCGCAATAGTTGAATGTTTTTATCAAGGGAAGGACCTGCCGAAACAATTACAATCGGTCGGTTTTCGAATGAATTCGTTTCCTGCAGCACAGAAAAAGGTGAAGAATTTACTATAGAGGAAAGATTACGCACATAGTTTTTTTGCCACTTCTCAGCAAAGTAAAAAACCGTATTGAGGTCTACTTTCTTTTCACTTATTTTTTTAAAGAACTTTTCGGTTGTAAGTTCGTAATGAGAAGGAAAAAGTTGTTCATATGGAGATAAATGCTGAAATTTTAAAGAGTCTAAATCAACATAATTGATATGATTTGAATATAAGAAATCCAAATCATCTTCAGATGGTTCAATATATAGTACAAATCTGCCATCCATAATTAGATCAGTATAGTCTCTTGCGTTTAAGCTGAAGGACAGCAGTTCTTTGGAAGGTTCGATAACTACAACAGTATCGTCTTCCTCGCAATTGTCTAATAGATTCTCAATATGATATCCCAAACCAAAGCCATAAACAAAATAGGTTGTACCGGGGGTACCTTGTATACTTTGCGTCCATCGGTTTGCTTCTTTCCGGGGATCAAATTTGCTGTGAATCGCATATTTCTTAGAATTTTCGATCACTACCATTGTCGGGTCCCCATTTTTTGCGATAATCGTTTCGTATTTTGTCGAATTTACAGGCTCGATCTCAACATGAAACCGTTGCTTTAACAGTTCCTGATTGCTCTGAAAGAACAAGGTGTACCCCCCTGTTTAACCTATTTTTGCGCAGTTAGACCCGCCAGCTGCCCGGCCAACCAATTTCCCTGGCTGTTCAATTGGGCAAGAGCCGTTTCCATCGCCAAATATTGTGCCCTTAAGTTTTTTTCCCTTAACTCCATCCGAGCTTCAAAAGATTCGATTTGCTTGTCCAAATCCTTGATGATCGAGTCGTAATTTTTGTCTTTCTGGGCGAAAACCCCACTTTCCGCCTTGACGTAGCTATCAATGAATTTGTCTAACTTGTCACCCACTCCAGGTTTCGTTGTGTCTCCAGAGAAGAACAGCACCTTCACATCAGTGGGATTTTTCTCAATGGCTGCTGTGAGTTTGCTGGTATCTAAAGTAAGAACTCCTGTCTTATCTGATGATTTAATACCAATTTGACTCAGGTCCGTATAAGCTCCCACTTTAGCAACCGAATTGTGGAGATCGAAACGAAGTCGGTCCATTAATCGTTTGGCAGATGTATCCCCTTTAAGCGTACCACCTGTTTTTGAATCTTTATCCAATTTGGTTTGATCATTAATGTAGTTAATCAGATCATTGTACGTGTCAATGATCTTTTGAACAGCTGCAGTAGTTTTCTCCACGTCGTTTTTCACTTCGATGGTGGCTGTCTCCCCCAGACTTTGCTTTACTAACGTAAGTGTGACACCCGAGAGAGCATTTTTTACCTCGTTTGAATCCGAGTAAACGTCAAGACCGTTAACTTTAATGTGAGAATCTGCAGCAGTTTGAAGTCGATTGGCAGCCGAATCGTAAAATCCAAGATCTCCGACCAAGACTCCTCCCTGATCATCAGTAAAACTCAAGGTGTTTGCAGCTCCGGTATTAACCCCTTCGATCATCAGGCGGCCGCCAACAACAGTAGCTGTAACCCCTTTAAAAGTAGTATCTGAGATTTTCTTGTTGGATACTGCTTGATTAATCTTTGTTGCTACAGCGTTCGCATCATCTCCAGCAGCTAAGGAGATCGAAAGTGATTCTGCTCCGACATTTATAGTGAGATTCCCAGAACTGCCTAGAGTTGTAAATGTAGTATCGCTGACATACCTATCAACCTTAGCCATGGATACAACTTCAACAGTGTATTTCCCGTTTACCGCCGTGGAGTCGGCTGTCCCCTTCACTATTTCTTCTTTGCTGCTGATCACTTTCTTGGAGTTGAATGTAGCATCCAGTTTCAGATCTGCCAAAGCTGTATCAAAAGCGCTCAGCTTTGTATTGATTTGCTGCCAGATGGATTTCTCACTGCTGTAATTGGATCTTTGTGTTTCCATCCGCTGCAGAGGTAACCTTTCTATTTCCATCAATTGGTTAACTAGGCTATTCCAGTCCAATCCTGAACTAAGGCCTGTAAAACTTATACCGTTCGACATTCTTTCACCTCCTATTTTCTTTCATCAACGATTAATCCAACAGCTTCTCGAATGCGGCCAATCAAATCGAAAAACTCTTCCGGCGGCATAGTTTTAATTACTTTGTTGGTTCCAGCCTCTACAATCTGTACAAAGAACCTTTCACTTTCCTTGTGATATTTGAAATGCAGCATCTGCCCCAAAGAATCCAATACATTATTCGCTCTGTCCAATTGTTCGTTTAAATTGGCTTCGATAACTTTTGTTTCGCGTTCTCCTTCAGGTCTCCATTCCGCTTTGTCAAATTGCAAGTTTCCTTCGATAGCAGAATGTTCACGGGGCATCCCGGCATAAGCTCGGTTTATGGGATCGATTTTCATGTTAAGCCCCTCCTAATAATGGTTGATATGGAAGAACCGACCGCAGGAGTACGACGGCCGGTTCTCTTTTCCCAAAGGCTTTTAGCCAAACTATTAGCCGAGCAATTGGAGAACGCCCTGCGGCTTCGCATTTGCTTGAGCCAACATTGCAGTACCCGCTTGAGCAAGAATGTTGGTGCGGGTGAACTCCATCATTTCTTTTGCCATATCTACGTCACGGATACGGCTTTCTGCGGCTTGCAGGTTCTCAGCGGCAGTATCCAAGTTTGCGATAGTGTGCTCGAGACGGTTCTGAACAGCACCGAGGCTGGAACGCTGGCTGGAAACTTGCTCAAGAGCCTTGTCAATGTCACTCAACAAAGTGGTAATAGAACCAGCAGATTTAGCAGAAATAATGGCAGCCAGGCCCGAAACCTTCACACTGGAACCAAGAGCAGAAGCAGTCATAGTTGCGATTTGCAAAGAGATGGTTTGGCCACTGTTTGCACCGATCTGGAAATCAAGAGCTTTCGAAGCCAGATTACGAGAGCCATCCAACAATTTCTTGGTGTTAAACTCGGTGGTTTTTGCAATCCGAGTAATTTCAGAAGCCAGTGCACGAACTTCCTTTGCGATCTGCTGCCTGTCAGAAGTGGTGTTGGTGTCACTGGAAGCTTGAACAGTCAGCTCACGGATACGCTGAAGAATAGAGTGAGTTTCGTTCAAAGCACCTTCAGCAGTTTGAACCAAAGAAATAGCATCTTGCGCGTTACGGCTAGCTTGGTTCAGACCTTTGATCTGCCCACGCATTTTCTCGGAAATGGCAAGACCCGCAGCGTCGTCACCAGCGCGGTTGATCCGAAGACCGGAAGACAGTTTCTCAAGAGCCTTTTGACCAGCAGTGTTGGTGTTGGACAATTGACGGTGTGCATTTAATGCACTCAGGTTGTGGTTGATAATCATGTTTTGTTTCCTCCCTGAATTGTATTTAGCATCCATGCTAATTAATTTGAAGAGAACCAACCGGGCCCGGTTTGATTTTCTTTCGACAATATTCTTATCGACAAAAAAATTGTTTTATTTATTTTCAGATACGGACGAATACAGTCAAATTTTGGTTTATACTACGGTTATCCAAAAATAGATTGTACTATCCTATAAAATACTTTATTTTTCGTTGTTTTTTGTCTGCAAAAGTATTTGTGAGAGCCCTTCAAGCAGATCAAGTCCTGCTTGACTTTGAACCGCTTCCTGATTTTCCTGCTGAATGGCCAGGAAAATTTCTTTGCGGTGAATCTGAACATGCTTGGGAGCGTTAATTCCGATCCGGACCTGATCTTTATTGACTCCCAAGATCGTTACCTCGATTTCATCACCTATAATTACAGACTCGTTCGGTTTACGGGTAAAGACCAGCATCTCATTCACCCGCCCCTTGTTCAGCATTCGACTGCAGAATAACCAGTGGATGACGTGTGGAATAGTCCCCTTTTTCCAAAATAACCTGTTGCGCTTTATTCATTTTTGTATTCAGGATTACTGGCGCTTTAAGATTCACTGTACTTTCACTTATGGGTTCCCGCAACACGACAATCGACCAAACTTGAACATCCTCTGTTTCTTGAATTTTCAGTTCCTGCTTTACAGAATCTGTAATTTGAATCTCATAGTGTGGCATGACCGTAAAGGGACTAATCAGAATAAAAGCAACCTCCAGATTGCCAGTAGATTGCAAGATAACGAAAGGACTTCCCTCTCCGTGAGATAGCAACACAAATTGCTTCTCCTCCGGAAAGCCGGGCAGTCCTTTGTCAAAGTGAATCAGACATTTCTCCGAGATGTCGATTTCTCCAAAAAACTTGGTCGTAATCCTCAAGTAACTCACCTTTTTCAAATTTTGAAGTCGATAGGTCGTAAGCTAGAGTCAATATCCACACTGTAATTCTGTTGCAAATAAACTTTAATTTCTCCCCTTTGAAAGGAAAGAGCAGGTTTATGGGGGATTGCTTCCAAAGAGATTTCTCCCGGAAGATAATCAACCTTGACACTTCCGGGAGAAATTTCAATATGAATTCCATTATTGATCGTAGGATCCACCACTTTAATAGCAGGGTCTTCCCATATCGATTCTCGTTTAACTAGATCAGCAAACACCTTTTTAGGATCACGCCCCAACTCGATTCGTGCCATGTCATCACCTGCGGCACTAATCTTTCCAATGGCTACTATACCAGCCTGCAAACCTTCACTTCCAAGTTCTTTCGCAAACGAAACAGGAGAATGCATTTGAAACGCTCTACGCAATCCTGAAGAATCAACCGTTAATTCGGCATCAATTTGCTGAATACGTAACCGGGCAGGTTTTTGATTAAGATTAAGATCGGCATGCTCAGAGTCAACATTCAATATGGCAGGGGTATTTCGGATTCCAGTCTGCGCAAAAGTCTGCTGTATGAGTACATGTCCGATTTTCATATCACCACATCCAAATAATCAAAACTCTCTAAGATTACAGTTTACTTATTATCTTAGGAAATCAACCAAGGAAGGCTGAAGAATTCTGGCTCCCGCCCCCAAAGCCGCTCTATGAACGTTCTCAACCATCTTTAAATTTGTGATGGTTTCTGCCATATCTGCATCTTCCACTTTAGAGCGCAGATAGGTTATATCGTACTCAGCGTCCTTTAATCGATTCTGAAGAAGTTCAACCCGGTTCGCTCTCGCCCCAACTTCTGCCCACGCATTCTGAATTTGAGTCATTCTCGAATCAATCGTATCAATTAAAGAACTGATACCTGCAGAATCTTCAGGTGTAGCACGAAGTTTGTTTCTTAGATCATCCAATATTTCGAATGCATTGTTCGAATCCGGAGATGAAGTTGGATTTGCCGTTCCAAACACATCCTGACCGTTGATACTATACTCAAAAGTGACTCCATCAGAAACAAAAAGTTTCAGTTTATTGGTGTCAACAGCATCAGCCCAAGGGCTGGTTGTCGAATATGGAGGGGTATCCGTTTTATACCCGTTAAAAATATGTTTCCCATTAAACTTTACATTTCCAAGTTGAACTAGCTCATCAAGCAACTGGTCAACTTCTTTCGCAATCTTCTCACGAGCGTCTTTGGGAGTTGTATCAGAAGCACCTTGAACCGCCAATTCTCGTACACGATGAAAAATGTCATTAATTTGAGAGATGGTCGTATCAGCTACTTCGAGATACCCTTGAATAGAATCCAGATTTCTCAGATATTGATCGTTTCTTTCCAACTGTGCTTTGTAACGCATCACTGCTCCAACTCCAACCGGGTCATCGGAAGGCTTGTTAATACGTTTGTTTCCGGAGAGCATTTCTTGATATTTTTCAAGCCTGACATTGGTGTTACGCAAGTTACGCAACAATTGGTTGTTTAGCATCGACTGGGTTACACGCATTTATAAACAAACCTCCCTTACTAACGAGTTAATCCCATTCCGTTAATAATCCGGTCAAGAATCGAATCTATCGTCGTTATTACGCGGGCAGCCGCATTATAAGCATGTTGGAATTTAATCATGTTAGCCATTTCTTCGTCAATCGAAACATCACTGATAGAATGACGCTGGTTGGAAATCTGGGTTACGATCGCTCCCTGATTCTGTTCCATGTATTCAGCATGCCTTTGTTCCACACCTAGTTGGCTGATCATGGATTGAAAGAAGTCTTCGAAGGTAGTATCCACTGTACCGTCAGAGTTACTGTCAAATATCTTGGAGTTAATAAGCCCTGCAACTTGCAGTGCGATTGAATTGTCCCCAGCATTCCCTGATGTACCGCTTTGAATATTGGTTTCGCTCGCTTTGATTGTGGGATCCAAATCCATAGTAGCCGCCCCGGTGCCAATAAAGAACGAAGGATGGACACCGTTTACAGAATTGATAATTCCGTTTGCCAATGTGTCCAGTTGGGTCAAATAATCCCCAATTGACTTTTTTGACTCAAGCATTCCCCTGAGTTCCCCACTGGTTACCTGAGTTCCCCCAATACTAAATGTCGCTACCGAAATTGTGGATGGATCCAGCGGACTCATCGTTCCGGTGGTACTATCAAGCAATGTTACCGTGTTAGGTGCGGGAGCTGTAGTTTTTAAGGTGTATCCGTCCGGACCATCAGTTACGGACACATCAATCATCTCGGCAATTTTATCTACTAGAAGGTCTCTTTGGTCGCGAAGATCATTTGCGTTATCCCCCAGCATCTCGAGCGTTTTGATCTTCCCATTGAGATCATTGATTTCGGAAATAAGTGAATTTACTTCGCTGGCTTTGCTTGTAATGGACAAATTAATATCGTTATCAAGAGTATTCAAACGGGCTGCAACGTGTTGAAAAGTTTCCACCAAAGAAATCGCCGTTTGTCTGACCACTTTCTTGGCACTCACACTATCAGGGGATTCACTCAAATCATGCCAAGATTTAAAAAACTCATTAATAACGGTTGACAAACTGGTATCCGAGGGTTCGTTGAGGATAGCGTCGATCTTATCGAGATTTTCCCTCTTTACTTCCCATTGCCCCATCAATGAGCTTTCATTTCGATACTGCCTGTCCAAATATTGATCCCGCATCCGCCGAATCGAATCCACCCAGGAACCCTGGCCCAACTGCCCCGCTTCCGTCCCGCGGGACATGGCAGGATATTGAAGCGGATGGAAAGCGGACATGTCCACTACCTGCCGGGAATATCCTTCTGTATTCGCATTCGCAACGTTATGCGATACCGTATTCAATGCAGTCTGTTGCGTATAAAGAGCCCGTTTCATTGCTTCCAGACCGTGAAATGTTGAACGCATGGCGTACCTCCAGTTAAGTGATTCGTCTCCACCATATATTCGTCAACTGACGAACGGATTCTTGTTTCCAGTCCTATTTCCTGATCACACTTGTGTATCAAAGAACCTTCTCGGACCGGCAACTGCTTGTCCTGAATCCCCATTGCCCGAATAAGTTCCCGAATCAGGCATTTCCGTCATCAAGTCAATCGTATGTTCCACTAACTCAAGGGATTGTCTGATCAATTGCCCGTTTAACTCATTTGCCATACGAAGATCCCCCATGATCTTTACAAACTTACCGGTTAGCAGGTTAAACTTGGCAGCCCGTTCTTTGTCCAGGTCCAGTTGCACAAGTTTTGACGCAGTCAGTTCTTCAATCGGCAGCCCAAACTGTTCCGCGATTAACCGGCCTTGCCTGATCCGCTCTTCTTCCAGCTTCTCCACCCGGCGAATAAACTGCACCTCTTGGTTCACGATTTGCTGCAGCTTTTCTATGTCCCCTTTAATTAATGCCCGTTTCTTCTCTTCTGCCACCTGCAGAAAGGCTTCGTGTTCTTCCAAGAGTTGTTCAACTGTTTCAATCAATTGCCCGAATGGCATGTTAATACTCTCCTTATTCCCCTAACAGGTATCTGGCAATTTTGTCCGCGATCTTATGTTCATTTACCTCATAGGTTCCATTCTCGACCAATTGTTTAAGTTGTTCCAGTCTATCTGTGCGGGAGAGTCGTTTGTCTCCGTTTGCCGGTGTCATTCCCACCTGAGCCATTTCCAAAGCTTCCTGCGAGATGCTCAATTCATCTTTGCCGCTTGATTTTGCTTTGACAAGACCTGGTTTGGCAGCCGGCTGGTTCTTTTGATAAGCCTGAAGGGACTGAATCCGCCCATTTTCATAGATTTTCATGAATCCCACCCCCGAAAATTAAGAAAACCGATACTCCGAGTCTCTATCGGATATATCGGTAATTTGGCGTTTTATAGTAAACCCCATTTTTGGCCATATCGGGAAATTAAATCGATCTTGCTAATTCATTCTACCCAATTCACCACAAATCGTTACTTATCTCCGATCAAACCGGTTTTTCAAGTAAAAATCGTCTCTCCCCCTGGTCTTGTGAGGATCGTGAGCAGCAGCGGTCTCTCCATGAGTGATCCTGTTGATCTCCGCCTTCAACTCTTCTGTGCAATTCCGGCAAAAACGCCCCATCCCAATCGGAATCCCGCACCGTTCACAGGGATAGGTCATATTGGGGAAATGGGTCGCAATCAAACGCCCCTCCCGGATATACCGGTAGATCTTGTCAAGCGACACGCCTGTCGCCTCATTCACCTCCTGCGGCGAAGCCCCCCGGTTCTCCCGCAGGAATCCGCTTACCTTGTAGAAATCGTTCTCGTCTGCCTTGACACAATCAGGACATATATCTTTCATATATCGATTAAACAGCCGTCCACACTGCTTGCAGTTGGTAAGAGCCATCGCCGGCACCCCCTTTTTCGTCAACAACATTATACTGGATAATTTATTCATGAACTAGCAAGTTAACAATATTTTGAAATTTACCTGGCCACAGTTATCACATACACCTGCTCTGCCCCCGCCTCCATCAAAGCCCTGGCACAGGCTTCCGCCGTGGCGCCCGTGGTGTAAATGTCGTCAACCAGCAAGACACTGCTTCCGGAAACTGCGTCCAGAAAAGCAGGGTCACATACGTAGGTTCCCTGCAGAGCCTTTAAACGTTCCTGTCGGTTCCGTGTTGCTTGGCCTTTCAGGTGAATTTGACGCTGCAGAGCGGGGAGCAAAGGGATATTCGAATAGGAGGAAAGGTGGAGGGCCAGACGTTCCGCCTGGTTGTACCCGCGTTCCTTGATTCGTTTGGGGTGGGCAGGCACCGGAACCAGCCAGTCAGTGGAAAAATGGGCCATGTGCAGATTCCAACCCTGACACAAACAAGACCCCAGGATGGGGAGAAGCTTCTCTTCCCTTGAAAACTTGAATCGATGAAGCATGTCTCGGAGGACACCCTCGTACTTTCCATAAGAACGGGAAAGTACGAAAGCGGATCCGCGAATGCATTCCGGGCAGCGTCCCGGTTCTTCAATATGCCGTCCGCAAAGCAGGCAGTAAGGCGGCTCTATGGGAATCAGATCAGCCTGGCAACGGGGGCAGAGGGGGATCTCGGAGGCCCATCCTGCCACCGGCTCCCGGGGTAAAGATACCGGCCAGTCACCTGATGGGCCATTTCGATTCCAGGTCGAGTTCTCTTCGGGCAGAGAACTGCGGCAGGAAAGACAGGAACGCTCCTGGGGATACAGAAGCCCCAGGAGCGCCTCCATGTAATCCCGCAAACTCATCCCATGTAATAGGTAATGGCCAGCATTCCCGGGCCCACGTGTGTCCCGATCACAGGGCTCAGTTGAGTTAGTTGAGGGTCGAGATCCGGAAACTCGTTCCCGATTCGTTCCTGAAACTGCTTCGCTTCCTCTGGTCTGTCCGTGTATACCACGGAGAACCGGCTCGGCTGGCCCGGCTTGGCTTCCTTGTCCGCTCGGAACAACTCCACAATCCGGTCCAACGCTTTGCGTTGCGTCCGTACTTTATCAAACAAGTCCAGCTTTCCGTCTCTTGTTACATGAATAATCGGTTTTACCTGCAGCAGGGAGCCCAGCAGAGCGGACACACCGGAGATTCTGCCCCCTTTGTGAAGGTGGTTGAGGGAATCTACCACAAAGTAACCCCGGTTGTTATCCGCAATGTATTGCAAGCGGGCAGCGATTTCTTCCTTGCTTTTCCCCGCGTCCCGCATCTCCACCGCTTCCCTGATCATGGACTCCAGCGGAAAGCTGGTAATCTTCGAATCAATCACTGTAATGTCGCCTTCCACCATACCGGCCGCCGTCCGGGCTGTGGAGAAGGTGCCGGAAAGGTTGGCGGAAAGAAACGCGCCGATAATGGAATCGTGGGTTTCCAGCAACTTTTCAAAAGCCTGCACAAACTCCCCAACGGCCGGTTGGGACGTGGTAGGCAGTTCCTTCAAACCCGGGAGCATTTGATAGAACTCGTCCGCCCGGATCTCGATCCCCTCCCGCCGGGATTCGGTGCCGAAATTGACCGATAAGGGAACAACTGTGATCTGGTGCCGCTCTATGTAGTCATCTGACAAATGCGCCGTACTGTCCGTTACAATCGCAATCTTGGCCATGATAAACCCCCTTTGCCGCTTTTTTGTTCCACACATCATGTGTACAACATTATAGCAAACGGATGTCCCGTCTCGCACGTTTTTTCTACCATTTGTTCGCACGGCACCTGCACTCGCACCCAACCATATCCTGTATTTGCCGTACCATGCAAAAAGCCTTTGGGCACAGGGGCCCAAAGGCTTGAGCGGTCGTTTTTGTTTCACTTGCGGCTTTTCTCGCTTTGCACCGCGTTGATTCCGAGGGCAGTTACCATCTTTCGGAACACTTCCGTATTGTCCATGTATCCTGTGAACAGTTCGGAACCGGGTCCCATGGCGTTGATCGGCACATCATCAAAGGTATGCACTTCCACCGCTTCATCGTGCGGCAGGTTGCCTGTGAAATGAACACCGTTCGGATCTCTGTCCGGATTTGCGATATACCACGGCTTGTCTTTCACGTTGGGATCTTGGATAGTCGGGCTCATCGGCTTCTGATTCGTCAAGAAATCATCGTTGTAGTCCGGATGATTGCCCCAACCGACAGCCAGTTTCCATTCGGAATCCGGATTGTCCGGGAAGCCGTCCCCGTCTTTGTCCTCATAGGTCGGGAACTTGGAGTTCTCATAGGTTCCGACAAACTCCCGCAATTCTTCCCCGGTCTTGCCTTCTGCCGCCTTCGTGTTGTAAGTCCCGTTCAGCGTCATGGAGTGTCCATGATCGGACGTTACAATCACCAAAGTGTCTTTGTGCTCCTCAGCATATTTTTTGGCCAAACCGACAGTCTTGTCGAACTCGATTGTGTCCCAGATCAGGCGTTCCATGTCCATCGGGTGCGCCTGTTTATCGATGGAAGCCGCTTCCACCATCAGGAAAAATCCGTTTTTGTTGTTGTCGAGGGCATCGATCGCTTTTGCGGTCATTTCCATCAAGTTCGGCTGATCCGTGTCTTTGCCCAACACTCCGTTGTTCGGCCTGTATTCACGGTCAAAGTATACGTCCATGTTACCGGACTTGAACAGACCGAGAATTTTGTCGGTGTCTCCGAGCTTGTTCAATTCTGCCGCATTGGCCGCATACGAATATCCTTCCGCCTTGAATGCTTCGATCATATTTTTACCGTCTTTGCGCTTGCCGCCTTTGTCAGCCGGCAGGAACCATGCAGATCCGCCGCCCATCAACACATCGGGACGGGAACCATGCTCAAAGAACATATTGACAATCGCTTCCGATGTGCTGCGCTTGCGTGTATGGGTTGCCATCGCTGCCGGAGTTGCATCCGTCACGTCAGAGGTTGTTACAATACCGGTAGCCATTCCTTTTGTGCGCTTGACCATCTCCACAATATTTTCGACACGCGGATCGTCAAGCGGATCCGATGTGTTGTCCGGATACACGCCTTCGGCGCTGACTGCCGTTTTGTGTCCCGTAGCGTAAGCGGATGCGGAGTTCGCGGAGTCGGTCACGATGGAATCCATGCCGGAAGTGGTTACCATACCCATGTGATCCATCTTTTCCATCTCCAGCCAGCCCTTGAACTTGCCTTCCTCAATGCCTTTTGCGACAACGCGGGCTGCCGTCCGAATGTTGGCGCTCATGCCGTCACCGATCATCAAGATTACATTCTTGGCTTTTTTCCCGTTTCCAAAAGCTTGATATACCTCATATTTCACCGTTTTCGTCAAGGTCTTGTCACCGATTTTCACTTCAGCCTTCACTTCAACGGCGCCTGCTTTATCAAATGAAACGCTGCGAATCGTAAACTCGGCGCTGTTTTCGTTCGAATTCGTGCGATCAGCCGTCTTTCCAAAGAATTTTTCCGCATCAATTCCGTTGATCGTGACTTTGATGTTTTCCTTCTTGGCAATTCCGTTGTTCAATTCCACGCGAAAATCAAACTTTTGCCCTGCGAGGATGGTAGCGCGATCAATCGGCAAAATCGTGATGGCAGGAGATGCCTGTGGTTGTGTTTGCTCACCTTCTGCAAACAGAGCAGATTGCGGCACGGTTGACAAAGCTGTTATTACCCCCAGCATGGCAACAGCCAGTTTCCAACTCAACTTTCTCCTCATGTCTCGTCCCCCTAAAAGAAAA
Source organism: Effusibacillus lacus (assembly GCF_002335525.1). NCBI lineage: Bacteria > Bacillati > Bacillota > Bacilli > Caryophanales > Alicyclobacillaceae > Effusibacillus > Effusibacillus lacus. The sequence continues at coordinate 36,430 of NZ_BDUF01000010.1, read as the reverse complement.
GTCTGGTAACCTCTTTTCCAACTTTACTAGACTTTTATTAAGCGAGGATTGAAGAACTGTTAACGTTTAGTTAAAAGCCCTGTTGGATCATTTCCAACAGAGCTTTTCTATCCCCTTCCGATTCCTTTCCACCCCTGACCTTAGTCGCCTGTAGCGGTTTCCTCCGGATCTTCATTCTGCCGCTTGATGTTGATCGCCGGAGCATTGTTGTGCATATAGGAGTGAGGTAAGCCAGTCCCGTCCGGATTTTCGATGGTATCCTGATCGTAGAAAAATCGGTCCATCTCCATGTTCGCATCTATGGTTTCGGAATGGGAGGTTGACTGCTGGTTGGCTCCCCTCACTTGCGGGTCAGGCATTGGAAGACCTCCTTCAATAAGTTTCTCTCAGGGGGTATCTTTTCCTGACGTGCTATTTTCTAACCGGGTGCCGCCCCCAACTTCCCTGACTACTTAATAATGTGCCGGCTCCCCATACCCCTGAACTTTTGAACAGTGCCCCGTTCTTCCATACCCAGTTCGATGCCAGGAATAAGACTGTGCGTCAGTCCTATTTTGGGATTTAGCCAACTATCCCATAAAATAAGACTGTAATCCAGTCCTATTAGGACCACCTATACCTCCACCCGGTATAAAACAACCGAAAAAGACTGCCCTTCAGTCTTATTTTGGGGTGAGGCCTGCACGAGGCGAAATAGGACTGAAAAAACGTCTTGTTCTTAAGCGAGTTATCTGGGCGAGGAGGCGGGAGCGGTCCAAAAACGAAATAACGGATTGAAAATCCGTTGTCACCACTCTGAGTTTACATAACGCCAAGAAGGTGGATTATAGACCGCCAAGCCACTCCGCTCACTCATCCCCTTGCCGCTTTGGCAGCGTAAACGAGAACGTGCTGCCCCTGCCGGGATAGCTGTCCACCCACACCTTTCCTTTGTGGGCCTCCACTATGTGCTTGACGATGGCCAGTCCCAACCCTGTGCCGCCGGAACGGCGGGCCCGTGCTTTGTCCACCCGGTAGAACCGCTCAAACAAACGGGGCAAATCGTCTTGCGGAATGCCAATCCCCGTGTCTTTTACCCGGACGATGACCTGATCCACACCGTCCTCCACGGTTACATCAATCCGTCCTCCTTCGGGCGTATAGGCAATCGCGTTTCCGATCAGATTGATCAGCACCTGCGACACCCGGTCTCGGGCCACTTCCGCATAGACAGGTTGACCTGCCGGGTGGGATTCGAGAACCAAACCGTTTTGCCCGGCCTGATGCACCAGTTTGTCCACAGTGGTCCGCACCAGTTCATTGATTTCACATGGTTCAAACTGCATGACCACATGTCCCGACTCAATCCTGGACAACTCCAGAAGATCGTTGACCAGACGGCTTAACCGGTCCGACTCCTCATAGATAATCTTGATAAACTGGCGGCGCATATCCGGATGTTCCAGGGCGCCATCCAGAAGGGTCTCCGCAAACCCCTTCACGGCAGTGATCGGCGTCCGCAGCTCATGGGAAACGTTGGCCACAAATTCCGTCCGCATCTGTTCCACACGACGCCATTTGGACACGTCATGAAGCACCACAACCGCGCCTACGATGGAATCATTTTTCCCTTTAATCGGTGTCGCGTACAATTCGACGCTCGTATCCGCGGGAGACATCAATGTAATTTCTTTGCGCTGCGAATCTCCTGTTACCAGCACCTCATCGATCATGGAGGAAAGGCCGTAAGAACGACCGACTTCCCAATGCCACTGCCCCAGCAGACTGCGCCCGGAATGGCTGAGCAGGTTCTTGGTCGCCTGGTTCACAACCTGGATCCGTCCCGACCGGTCCACCACCATCACACCTGACTCCATGCTGGCAATGATTCCTTCCAGCTTGCTTTTCTCCTGGGTCAGATCTTCAAACTGGTCAGAAATCCGGTCGGCCATCAGATTGACAGATTCCCCCAATACCCCCAGTTCGTCCTGGCTTCGGTACCGTACCCGTTCGGTGAAAGCCCCCCTCGCAATTTGCCGGGTCACTCTTGTAATTTCCTCAATGGGTCGGGCAATGCCTGAGGCGAAGTACATTCCCACCACCGACGAGATTACGGCAACAGCCAGCAAGGAAATGCCAACCGAGACCCATAGGTTGCCCAGTTCCTTATATACCGGGTTCAAAGGGATACCCACCCGTACTGCCCCCTGGACCGTTTCCCCATCCACAATTGGAACTGCAACAAACAGAGAGTTGGAGCCTTTGGCGGAATCCAGCCGGGTCTCGCTTCCAATCCGGCGATTGAGCGCTTCCTGCACCTCCGGCTTGACAGCCGATTCTTCCACAGATCCCGGATGAGTATCATAAAGAGACTTTCCGTTCCGGTCATACACTGTGATCCGCTTGCCCGTGGAAGAGTTCACCGTTGTTGAGACTTCCGCCAGAAACGGCAAAGAAGAATCGGGTGTCACCATATACGGCGACACCCAATTGGCAACGATCTTGGCTTCGTCTATGAGTGTTTTCTTCAGATTCTCCATGTAGACCCGCTCGATGAACTGCAAGATATAGACCCCGGAGATCAACAGCGTGACCACAATCAGAATCATATAGGTGAATGTGATTCGTCCGCGAATTCCCTTCACATTACGCCTCTCCCTGGACCAACTTGTAACCGACGCCGCGAACCGTCTTGATGTATTCCGGGTTCTTCGGCTCTTTCTCCAGCTTGTCCCGCAAGTGCGAGATATGGACATCCACAATCCGGGTGTCCCCCGCAAACTCATATCCCCATACCTTGTCCAGCAGATGGTCGCGGCTGAGCACCCGTCCCATATTTTTGGCCAAATAGTAGAGCAGTTCAAACTCGCGGGGGGTGAGATCCACCCGTTCGCCGCGGATTGTCACTTCGTACTTGTTCACATCGATGGTAATGTCGCCGCAATGGAATACGCCATCCACATTGCCTGGTTCGTCAGAGGCCCGGCGCAGAACCGCTTTCACACGCGCCACCAGCTCCCTCGGGGAGAAGGGCTTCGTTACATAGTCGTCCGCTCCCATTTCCAGGCCCAGAATCCGATCCACTTCATCATCTTTGGCGGTCAGCATGATAATCGGGGTGGTGACCCCTTCCCGGCGCAGGCGCTGGCAGACATCCATCCCACCCATTCCGGGAAGCATAAGATCGAGTATGATCAGTTCCGGCCGCTGGCTGCGAACCGTTTCAATTGCGGACAGACCGTTGTCTGCCGTCAGCACTTCAAAACCTGCCTGGGACAGGTTGTATTCCACCAACTTGACTATCGATTCCTCATCGTCGACCACTAAGACACGGGTAGCCATGCACCGCACCTCCACATTGGACATGGATCGTCCTTAAAAGATGGAATCTATCAACCAAAAGCCAAGACCTGCCAAAACCGCGCAAATCGGAATCGTGATCAGCCAGGTCAGGATGATGCGTCCTGCCATCCGCCAGTGAACCCTGTAGAACTGTTTGGCCGCTCCGGTTCCCATGATCCCCGAAGAAACGACATGAGTGGTGGAGACCGGCAATGCCAGAGCGGTGGCTGTCTGGACCACGACAGATGAAGTCAGGTCGGCAGAAAAGCCGTTCAGAGGCTCAATTTTGATGATTTTGGAGCTGACCGTCTTGATGATCCGCCAGCCGCCTACCGATGTTCCAATCCCCATCGCAGTTGCAGCCACGATTTTGACCCAGAGGGGGACTTCCAGATCGGTTTGGAATCCGCCTGCCACCAGCGCAAAAACGAGGATGCCCATCGCTTTTTGCGCGTCATTTCCCCCATGGGTGAATGCTTGCATACCGGCAGAAAAGATCTGCAGAAAGCGGAACCATCTGTTCACCCGGTGGGGCGACAGGTTCCCGACAATCCATTTTAACAGCTTCATTACCAGAAACCCCAAACAGAAGGCGAGAACAGGGGCCAGGATCAAAGCTTGTACAATCGAGGCAAAACTGCCCCAATCCACTCCGCTGGCTCCTGCACCTGCAAATACGGCACCTGTTAACGAACCGATCAAAGCGTGGGAAGAGGAAGAAGGAATCCCGTAATACCAGGTAATCAGATTCCAGGCAATGGCCGAAATCAAGGCTGCCATAACAATCTCCACACCGTTGTCAATCTTGGACGGATCGGCGATTTTCCCGCCGATGGACTTGGCTACCTCTGTCCAGACGAGTGCTCCCGCAAAGTTAAGAACCCCCGCATAGATTACCGCAAACCGCGGAGACAGAGCTTTCGTTGAGATGGATGTGGCAATGGAGTTGGCTGTATCATGAAAACCGTTGATGAAATCAAAAGCGACCGCCAATAATACAATAATGACAATCAGCGTCACAATACACTTCCTCAAGCATTCGTCATGACAATCGATTCCAGAACCTGAGCCGCTTCTTCACAACTGTCGGACACCTCTTCCAGCATCTCATAGACTTCCTTCAACTTGATGATTTCCACCGGATCCGTTGTTCTGGCAAACAGGGACTTGATGGAATCACGCATCAGCTTGTCCCCTTCGTTTTCAAGTTGATTGATTCTTACTGTATACTGGCGGATCTCCAGCATGTTTCTTTTCTGCAGAGCTTTCATCGCCTGCTCCAATTGTCCGGAACAGTGCACAATGTTGGCTGCGAAATCCAGCATAAAGGTATCGATCGTCCGGATGTCAAACATGTCAAAACGGTTGGCGGCCGCTTCAAGACCGTCCAGGATCTGATCGAGTTTGGTCGCCAGTGCCAGGATGTCCTCCCGGTCAATGGGAGTCATATAAGTGGCGTTCAGTTCCCGGATCATTTGATGGGTATATTCATCCCCGGCCGTTTCGTAGGGTTTGATGGAGAGAAACAATTGATCACCGTTCCGATAGTTTTTCAGCCCGTCCTGAAACACCAGTGCCGCATTCAGCAGATTCTCAGTGATCCGGACGAGCATGTCAAAGAACCGGTTCTTCTTTTTAAACACAAGAGGTTCCCCCTGAGGGAAAGGAATCCCGCAGGGGCTCCTTCCGCATTACAGATTCAGATCCTTTCGCTGACCGGTGACCATGTAGATCACCCATTCGCCAATGTTTGTCGCGTGGTCGGCCACACGTTCCAAATAACGGGCTACCATCAGCAGATGAGTCACTTGACGGTTCACCGACAGATCGGTTCCCATCAACCCGATGATCTCCTGGAAGATTTCCGTATAAAGCTTGTCAACCTGGTCGTCTTTCTCCGCCAGGCCTTCTGCCCTGGCAACGTTCTTCTCGACAAACGCCGTCAGCGCGTCCCGCAGCATTTCCTTTGCAATGTCAGCCATTCTGGGAATATCAACCAGCGGTTTCACCAGTGTTTCGCCGGCCAGACGCCTGGTGGTTTTTGCAATGTCCACCGCATGATCGGCAATCCTCTCCAGGTCGGTGACAATCTTCATGGCCATGCCAATTACGCGCAGATCGCCCGCCATCGGCTGCTGCAGCGCAATCAGACGCAGGCACCGCTCCTCAATCTCCAGCATCATCTGGTCAATTTTGTCATCTTGCTCAATCGTTTCTTCCGCCATTTTGACATCCATCCTGGCGAGGGATTTGACCGCCTGATAGATCGCCTCTTCCACGAGCGTTCCCATTTTCAGGAGGTCTGCCTGCAGTTCTTCCAATGATTGGTGAAAATTCGACCGTGTATCCATCCAATTCCTCCAGCAATAGATAAGATTCGAGTATTAGCCGAACCGTCCGGTGATGTAATCTTCGGTTCGCGGGTCATTCGGGGCCGTAAAGATTTTGTCCGTTTCCCCCGATTCGATCAGATACCCGTTAAGGAAAAAGGCCGTAACCCCGGAAATCCTGGCTGCCTGCTGCATATTGTGGGTTACGATGACGATGGTGTACTTCTTTTTTAATTCTACGAGCAGCTCTTCGATTTTAGCAGTGGAAATCGGGTCGAGGGCAGATGTCGGTTCGTCCATCAACAGAATCTGCGGATTGACCGCCAACGCCCTGGCGATGCACAAACGCTGCTGCTGGCCCCCGGACAAGCTGTAGGCCGGTTTTTTCAGCACATCTTTCACTTCATCCCACAGAACGGCCGCCTTTAGGCTGGTTTCCACAATCCCGTCCAGTTCCGAGCGGTTTGTAATGCCGTGCAGCCTCGGGCCGAAGGCAATGTTGTCGTAAATGCTCTTTGGAAACGGATTCGGCTGCTGGAACACCATACCTATATTCTTGCGCAGAACTTCCACGTCAATGTTGTCCTCATATATATTGTTCCCCGCCACTTCCACGGTTCCTGTAATTGTTACTCCCGGAATCATATCGTTCATCCGGTTCAGCGTCCGAAGAAAAGTTGACTTGCCGCAGCCGGACGGACCGATCAGGGCGGTGATGCTTTTATCTTCTATAGAAATATTCACGTTGAACAGTGCCTGACGTTCTCCGTAAAAGAGGTTCAAATCGGTTACTTCAATGATGCTCACTATTATATCGCTCCTTTTCTCAGGCGTTCCCTTTGTGTCAGGTCAATCGGCCTAGAAACGTTTCTGATATTTGTTGCGCAGATAAACCGCCAGTGCGTTCAGAGTGAACAACACCGCAAGCAGCACCATGATGGCCGCTGCCGCAATATAGCGGAATTCCTCTTGGGGACGGGCTGTCCAATGGAAGATCTGAATCGGCAAGACCGTAAACAAATCAAACGGCGAATTGGGCACAAACGACATAAAGCCAACCGCACCGACCACAACCAGTGGAGCCGTTTCCCCGATGGCCCTTGAAACCGCCAGGATGACCCCGGTCAGAATGCTGGGAAAAGCGGCCGGCAGCACCACCCGCCAGATGGTTTGCCATTTGGTGGCACCCAGCGCATAAGATGCGTTTCGCAGATGCTGCGGTACGCTCCGGAGCGCTTCCTGGGATGCTACCACGATGATCGGCAGGATCAGCAGCGCCATGGTCAGGGCGGCAGACAGGATCGAGCGGCCAAGACCGAGGTTCTTGACGAACAGGCCGAGACCCAGAATCCCGAATACGATGGACGGCACACCGGCCAAATTGTTGATATTGATCTGGATCAACCGGCTGAAACGGCCTTTTTGCGCGTATTCTTCAAGATACAATGCGGTTCCCAGTCCCACGACAAATGCAACCGGAGCCGTAAATCCGATCACCCACAAGCTTCCGATCAACGCCGGTTTAACCCCTGCCTTTTCCGGAAAACGGGAGGGAAAGCTTGTAAGAAACTGCCAGTCCAACCAGCCGATTCCCTGCGATATGATGTTATACAATAATATGGCAAGCGCTATGATTCCAAAAGACGTGGCAAGAAAAAAGACGGCTTTGGACAGTTTGTCCATCGTTTTGCGAAGTTGAAGTCGTCCGGAAGACATTAATATTCCTCCCTATATCTGCGGGTGATCCACTGGGCAATGATGTTGATCAGGAGCGTCAGCAGGAACAGGGTCATCCCGACTGCAAAAAGCGTCCTGTACTCAATGGTGCCATGCTGAATATCGCCAAGGCTTACCTGCACGATGTAGGCCGTCATTGTCTGGACGCTTTCCAGCGGATTCAAGGTTAGCTTCGGTGTTGCACCGGCAGCAATGGTCACAATCATGGTTTCGCCGATAGCACGGGAGAGAGCCAACACGAACGAAGCAATTATACCGGAAAGCCCTGCCGGCACCACGACTTTGGTGGCAACTTCCATCTTCGTTGCACCCAGTGCGTACGCACCGTCACGCAGACTGCGGGGAACAGCCACCATCGCGTCCTCGCTGAGCGATGCCACCATTGGCAAAATCATGATTCCCACCACAATGGAAGCGCTCAATGCGTTAAACACACCCGCTGTGGGGAAGATGGCACGGATAATGGGAGTTACAAACGTCAAAGCGAAAAACCCGTATACAATGGTAGGAACGCCGGCCAGGATCTCCAGAATCGGCTTAATTGTCCTCCGGACCCGGTCCGGTGCATATTCACTCAAATAAATTGCGGTTGCCAAACCGAAAGGCAATGCGACCAGACTTGCCCCGAGCGTAATCAGGAAAGATCCCGATAAAAGCGTTAAGATACCAAAGTGCTTGTCCTGAAAAGTTGGACTCCACTCGGTATCCGTAAGAAAATCAAACAAAGAAACTTCCCGGAAGAAGTTGATGGTTTCAAACAGCAATTCAAATACAATGCCAACGGTCGTCAGGATCGACACGCTTGCGCAAAGCAGCAAAAACGACCGGATGCCAAAATCCCGCTTATTCTTCGTCTTTTTGGCGACTATCGGTTGGTTGTTGGTCATGACATGAGTCCTTTCCGTAAAAAACATGCTGAAGTGTGGCGCCATTTTTTCAACAACGCCACACTTCTTATTATCCGTTTACCAATTCATTTATGCAAGCGAGAAAGTTATTGAATCTTGGTCAGCAGTTCCTTGTACTTGGGCTCATCCAACGGAACGTATCCGACTTCTTTCACAAGCTTCGGAGCATTCTCGATGTAGAACTTGATGAACGCTTTTACTTCCGGACGCTGCAGGGAAGCCTTGCTTACATAGATGAACAGCGGACGGGACAGCGGCTTGTAGGTACCGTCCTTGATGTTGCCGATGTTGGGAGCCAGCGCTTTGCCGTCGCCATTATCGATCGGAACAAGCTTCAGCTTGTCTTTGTTCTCTTCATAGTAGGCGTAACCGAAGTAGCCGAGACCGCCTTTGTCGCCGGAAACACCTTTTACAAGGGTATTGTCGTCTTCGCTTGCGGTGTAGTCCTTGCGGCTGGCTTTTTCCTTGCCGTTGATTGCTTCGGTGAAGTAATCAAACGTACCGGAATCGGTTCCTGGACCGTACAGCTTGATTTCCTGATCCGGCCAGCCTGGACGAACTTCGCTCCACTTCTTCACTTTGCTGTCCGGCTCCCAGATCTTCTTCAGTTCTGCAACCGTCAGCTTGTCAACAAAGGTGTTTTCTTTGTTAACTACTACTGCAATACCGTCTTTTGCAATTTCGAGTTCAATGTACTCAATTTTCTTTTCTTCCGCGGCTTTCTTCTCCGCATCCTTGATCTTGCGGGAAGCGTCGTTAATATCTGTCTCACCTGCGGTGAATTTCTTGAACCCGCCGCCGGTGCCGGAAATACCTACAGTTACTTGCACGCCGGGGTTAGCTTTCTTGAATTCTTCTGCAACTGCCTCAGTGATGGGACCAACGGTGCTGGAACCGTCAGCCTTAATGGTTCCGGACAGTTTCGGAGCTTCTGCTGCCGGCTTGTTGTTGCCCTGTTCTGCCGGTTTGTTGGCGGAACCGCAACCGGCCAGCACACCCAGACCCAGGGTGGCGACCATAGCCAGTCCCATTGCTTTCTTCGACATACCTTTTAACATGGAGTAAATCCCCCTTTAGGCTTAAGTTCTCCTTCATGGTACCAGCCCTGTGTAAACGAATCATTGCAGGATTGTTAAGAAATTGTAAAGATGCGAAGAAAATCGAAAACTGTCGACATCATTTACATTTGCTTAACCAATTTCCAAATCAAACAAAGTATAGTAGTGAAATGGAACCTTTTATTATCACCGCGACAAAGGGGCAGAAACCATGTACCTACCCATTAAAGTGCCCAAAATAGCCAAGATTTTACTCAGTTTATCAACGGTAAACCTGTCGGTCGGAAAGAAACTGGCGGCCAGTTACCTTTTGATTTTGCTGTTGATGTCTGGACTTGTGGCAGTCAGTTGGTACGGGATGAACAGGATCCAACAGGAAACGGACAGGATTGTTTCCGAACTGATTCCCTTGCAGACCGCTTCCTCCAACATCCTGAACGATCTGCTGCAGGAGCAGACAGGTGTCCGCGGATATCTGGCTTCAGATGAGGAACGTTTTCTGCAAAATTACAAGCTTGGAAAAGAACGGATCCAGAAGAATCTTCAGATTATGGAGTCTTTCACAAATGAACATCCCGAGTTAAAAGAATTGGTGAAAGAAGCAAAGGAAAAGTCCGGAAAAATCGAAAGCCACTTTGAAGAGGAAATCGCTTTGCTAAAGGCTGGGAGTCTTGCGGAAGCGAGATACAAAATCGGGGAAGAAAAGAACCTGTTTGACAGCTTCTGGGCTACTGACGACAAGCTGAAGAAAGTGATTAACGAACTGACAGGCAACGCTCAGGCCAGGGCGGAACGAACCCAGGCCATCGCGCTTTCCATATTGATCCTTGTAGGTTTTGCAGCTCTTTTCTGCACCGTTGCAGTAGCATGGCTCCTCAGCCGGAGCATTTCCCGCCCGGTCAAGACTGTCTCGGCAGTCTTGCAAAAAGTCGCTGACGGAGACCTGGCTGTTGAGGAAGTCAAAGTAAGAAACAAGGACGAAATCGGATTGCTGGTAACATCTCTGAATAAGATGGTAACCGATCTGAGAAACATTGTTTCCCTCATTGGGGATTCCTCCATGCAGGTAGCCGCCTCCTCCGACGAATTGACAGCGATTGCCGAGCAGACATCCAAGGCGACAGAACAGATGGCTTCCGCCACACAACAGGTTGCGGCAGGTGCGAAGGAACAACTGGACAGCGTCAACGAAACGGTTGCAGCCATCAATCAATTGTCAACCGGGATCCAACAAGTCTCTTCCCACAGTGAGGATGTGTCAAAACATGCAGTGCAAGCAGCCTCTGTCACAGAGAAAGGGGTATCGTCCATCCAGTCCGTTGTTTACCAGATGAACCAAATCAATGAAACTGTACTGGAAACCGCATTGATCATCAGTCAGCTTGGCGATCATTCGCAAAAAATCGGCAAGATGGTCAGCGCCATCACGGCCATTGCCAGCCAGACGAACCTGTTGGCGCTGAATGCGGCAATTGAAGCTGCGCGTGCCGGTGAGAGCGGTCGCGGGTTCGCGGTAGTTGCCGATGAAGTCCGCAAGTTGTCTGAGGAATCGGCAGAAGCTGCCAAACAGATTACTCAATTGATTGGGGTCATCCAAAACGATATTGACAAGGCCATTGCTGCCATGAAGGAAAGCACATCCATGGTAGCAGACGGCCTCTCCAAGACACGGCAGACCCATGAAGCGTTCCAACTGTTCAGGGAAACTGTCGCCGGCGTCGCGGACAAGGCACAGGAGATGACATCCGCCATCGATCAGATGACAGCCGGTACCCAACAGATTGCGGGCGCCATCGAAGTGGTGCGGAAAGCTGCCGAAGAGGGCGCCAGCGCCAGCGAACAGAATTCGGCCGCCAGCCAGGAGCAGTTGGCGACCATGCAGGAAATCTCCACCTCCGCCCAGTCTTTGTCGCTGCTGGCGGAAGATATGCAGAGACTGTTGGGCAGGTTTAAGGTCAGTTGAGGAGGGGGTTACCCCCTCCAAGCTCCGAGACCCCAAGCGGGTCGACAGATGCCCGTTGATGAAATCAAGCACTTCTTTGGCAGTAATGACCCGTTCATTTAAACGAATCAAGGCCCGGCCTGTGCTTGGGTTGCATACAACCTCCTGAATCCCGTTCAAACCATTGATATCACTGGGCAACTCGGTCGGTGGAATGTCTCCATGACCGGGTTTTAGTTTACATAATGCATTCGTTGTAAAAATAGAACTGATTGTCAGCCTTATTTCTGATTGTTTGATTGTCATCTCAAGAATAGAACTGAATTTCAGTCTTATTCGGATAAGTTTTGAGGTGTACAAGTAAGAAATAGCATATAGGACTGATAAACAGTCCTATTTCCGGGAGTACCTTTGAGTCGACAAAAATAAGCCTGAAATGCAGTCCTATTTTTTCTTACCTTTGCAGATGCAGCTTCCCTGCGCTTGGGCCGGTCAGGACTTTCCAGGAACTATTCCAAGATTGAATCTTTAACGCCTCATGAAGATTTCGTAAAGGAATGCCTTTCCGTCCGACGGCGAATAATGAAGGGGAACCAGTTCATGGAGGGATTCGAATATGGGAAAAATCGGCCTCGCGCTGGGAGGCGGCGGGGTGGCCGGGAGTGCACACCTGGGTGTTCTGCTGGCATTGGAAGAAGCGGGAATTCCGGTTGACTGCGTGGCGGGAACCAGTGCAGGAGCCATTGTGGCTGCCCTATATGCTTACGGATACGGGCCGGAGGAGTTGATCGGCATGGTATCTGCCATCAACAAACGGTATCTGGATTATGACTACCTGTCACTCTTCCTGCGGTTGATTAACCGGAGTGTAACAGTTCAGGGGATTATCAAGGGCGAAAAACTGCGGGACTTGATTGTAAACAAAACCGGGAATACACGTATTTCCGATATCCGGCGTCCGTTGGCTCTGCTTTCCTCCGACCTGCAGCATGCAAGGCAGGTGGTATTCGCTTCCTGTGAATACAGGCACGATGACAACGAGGTGGATGTAATTACGGACATCCCGATTGCCGATGCCGTTCAGGCCAGTTTTGCAATCCCGGTCTTGTTCAGACCCGTGGCCCATAACGGTAGGCTGCTGGTTGACGGAGGGATTATGGACAACTGCCCTGTGACGGCGGCCCGGGCCTTGGGTGCCGACAAGGTGATCGCCGTCAATCTTGTGTGCGCCAATCCGGTTAGCACACCGTTTCCCTCGATCATGTCGGTGCTGTCCCGCGTGATCAGCATGAATCTGGCGATTCAGGCAAGAAGCATTGCCCGTCACGCCGACATTGTTCTGCACCCAGATGTCGGAACGGTTGGAGTTCTGGAATTTCCGAAACTCCACGCCTGCATCGAGTACGGTTATGAGCACACTCGGAGCCGGATCAAGGAAATTAAGGAGACCCTGGGTTGGTAATTATACAAAAGGCGGATCCCAGGCTCGCTTCCGCCAGCCGAGCGAATGGCTTACGACGTTCAGATCGCGGTCCAGCCGCACGTCTACACCAAAGGGCAATTTGCTGTCATACCAGAAACGGACATCGCTCCAAGAGACTTCATATCCGTCCTGCAGCTCCCGGCAGGTCACATGGATCCGCTGGGCGAATGCGAGGAAGGTCCGTACCCCGTCCGTTTGCTTGGTCGCTTCAATGATCGGATTGGGGTTTTCTTTTGAATACCTCTCCTCCGTCAGGATCCGGTTGTAAACAATCCTTCCCGTATGGAATCCACCGTCCGTTTCCACGACAAACCGCCAGTGAAACCAGTGAAAGCTGGGAACCACATGGCAGATTCCGGTGATTTTCAATTTGCTTTTGACAGCCCCAACCAGGAATTGATGATGCAGGGCCCGCAACCCTATATACCCGAAAGTGACTGCATACACCACCGTGAATACGACTCCCGGCTGATAGTCAAACTCCAGCCACACAAGCAAACCTGCCAGATGCAGCAGGAACAGAAACGGCTCAAAGATAGACAGGATGTCCAGGTGAATCCACTTCCTGGTGAAGGGACGAAAACACTGAACACCATAGGAATTGAACATATCCAGAAACACATGGAACACGACCGCCAGCAATGACCACAGATAAAGGGTCGCAATTGAATCTTCCGCACCAAGCCCGTAAGCCAACGGAATTGCGATAAGCGCGGGCCAGAGGAACAATGCCGGAATGGAATGGGTAATTCCGCGATGATAGCGGATGTAATGGGAATATCCCTTGAGCCTCATCACTGTGTCAAAATCGGGCGCGTGCGAACCAATCAACGTACCGGCCAGCACCGCTTGTGCCAATGCAGGGTTCTGGGCTACCGAGGGATCCAAATGGGCCAGTCCTGCCAATGTCACGCCGAACAACAAATGGCTTCCCGTATCCAAATCTGCCGCCTCCATTCGTTAGGCTACCAATGATCCAAGCCACAAGTACAATCCAACCCAGGCAACAACCCCAACAAACGCACTTATGGTATATTCCCGCGCCGGGAGCCGCAGCAAACCGGCTCCGTAGGACACGCCCATTCTCACGCCGGGAATGAAATAGGAGACAGGCACTGCCCATATCCCATATCGTCGCATAATGCGGACTGACCGTTTCCATCTGTGGACCGGAAACCCGATCCGTCTTCCCCAGCGTGCCATCTTCCAGACACCGCACAGGCTTGCCACCCGGTAATTGACAAAGGAGCCCAGCATGACTGCCCCAACGGACACAACCAATGCGGGTACAAAACTCATCAAGCCCTTGGCAATCAGGACACCGGCAAAGAACAGCACCCCTTCATCCGGGACGGGAAAGCCCAACACCCCGGACAATACAATCAGAAACAAGAAGAAATATCCGTATTCTTGAATCAGAACAAAGGAATCAGGCAACGGTGGCACCCCCGTCTTCCACTCGATCGGCCGATTCAGTTCGTACCACTTGTTCCGATCGCTGCACTTGTTCCGTTCCTTTCACTTGTTCCGTTGGTTCCCAACGCTCTTCCGAATTGAACCAGTAGAACCACTGCCCCGGAACCAATCGGCGGATCACCCGTTCCATCAGAATGTTCAACCGATTCGTTGCCTCTGTTCGCTGATGACGCTCAAATTCCTCATGCAGGTAAACGGGCGGACCAAAGCACAAACGGTGTCGAAATCCCTTAATTCTGCAGCCGTAGAAGGGCACAACCGGCACCTGTTGGTCCAATGCCAGAGCAGCCGTTCCACCGGGACTGCGTGTCTCCCTTCCGAAGAATGTGGCCTTCGGAAACGCGGGCCGCCAGAAGTCCCCCAGCAGAAACACCACACCGTTTCCTGCCAGGTGTTTGCGCAAAGTGCGAATCAGTTCCAGATGCGGGGTCTCGTCGTAATCCAGCCCATGACAGCCCAACTGCTGAAAGATCAGATACAGAGGCCGGATCTCCGGGCTGCTTGCCGTCACAACAGTCAAGCAGGGATATTTTTGGGACAGGTACCAATAGTAGTAGAAAAAGTTGCCTACGTGGGCCGTGTGCAGGATCGCTCCTCGACCGTGACGGAGGGCTTCCTGCAGATGTTCTTCCCCCTCGGTGAGAAATCGCCAGTCTTTTGTGGATTCCAGAGTATGAGAATCCAACAGAATTTCATAGAGAACCAGAGGCAGGTTGCAGAAATACTCCCGGCTGAACCTGGCAATTCGACCGGGGGTTTCTTCCTGCAGCAGTTCGGCCATGTTTCTCCTGACTTGCTGCCTGACACTTCCCGCGCCCAAACAGATCAGCCAACCAATCGTCCAAAGCGTTGCATAAACCAGGGGGCGAGGAACCAGCCGCATCCATCTTGCCAGAATCTGCAGCCGTTTCTGATCTTGCGTGAGGGTCCCGATCCAGTTGTACAAACTTTCTCCTCCCGTTCAAACTGCTCATCAACGTCCCAGAAAATGGCGGCGATATCTCCTGGTGACTTTTGCCGTATCCAGCACAATCAAGAAATCGGTGGTGTCAAATATCGGATCATAGGCGGGTTCCCCGCCGATTTCAGCCCCCAGCCACTGATAGCCTTTCATTAGCGGAGGCAGCCTGCGAAACACTTCCTTGTCATCCGCTTCCACCGGCGTAAATTCAAGATCCTTGATCCGGTGCGCAGGAAGCGGTTGAATCCCGAACCTGTCGGTAATCACGCCTTTGCTCCGCAACATGCTGTAGAGTGCGTTCAGCTCCTGCAAATTTTTCATATGAACGCTGGCACAGCCGATCAGGTATTGATGGCCGTGTTCCGTAATATATCCGGCAATGCCTTCCCACAGCAGCTGAATCGCCTTGCTCCCTCTATACTCCGGTGCAATACAGCTTCTTCCCAGTTCCAGTGTCTGCAGTTTATACTCCCGGAAACCGGACAGGTCGAACTCCGTCTCCGAATAAAAACCTTTATTCCGCACCGCCCTGTCGCCGGGCAGCAGCCGGTAAGTGCCAATCACTTGCTCCGTTTCCAGGTCGGTGACAATCAGATGGTCACAATACGCGTCGTACTCGTCAGTCTCCAGCTTGCTTTCATTCAGTAAGCGCAGGTTCCCGGCTTCTTCGACAAACACTTTGTACCTTAACCGCAGCGCCTGTTCAATCTCCTCCGCCCGAACGGCCAGCTTCACTTCAAATGCAGACGCCTGTTTCAGTCTCTCGGCAGGTTGACTCATCCTTACCACGCCTTCCGCATCGTGACTCAACGGTCACAATGAAATTTGCGGGTTTTTGACCGGATGCGGTCCGTAATTTGCTGCGAATTCGCAAAATCGCTTGACCGAATCACCGGTGAAACCCTTGGCAGATCAGCAATTGCAAACTCCATAAAAAAAGGTTTCGGTTTTCCGTACTGCTCGATTACTTGTTGTTTCGTCAACCCGTGCACTGTCTCGCAATGAACTGTCGTCAACTGTTCCAACAACTCGAAGCAAACCGGACACTTCAACAACTGCAACTCCCCTTTTCACTTGTTGCATTAAGGGTATCAGACCGGCATAAAGAACTCGTTTCGTTCGTGTAAATATTTCGTAATTTTTCGGTTAAGGTGAATTGTGAATAGAAATCGCAATTGTTTCCCATATTATGTTGCAACATCTTGTTTAAGGAGGAGCCTGTTATGATGAAGCGGATTTTTAACATGTCTTCCCCTCTGGGGATTGCCTTGACAGTTGCCGGCGTCGTTTTGGCACTGTCCCCGGAAGCCAGGAAAGCCACCCGGCAGGTTCTGGTTAAGGGAACATCCCTTTTGCTGGGTGCCGCCGATACGGTCAAAAACGCAGCAACCGGCCTTGCAGCCGGTGGGACTCATTCCACCGGTACGATGAGCAACATGCTGAACGAGTCCCGTGATACAATGGCACATCTGATGGAGGGATCTGCCGTTGATTCGGGAGTCAGCGAGAGTCGCCCGCAAATCCATTGAATCTTAACGATTTGACCAAGTTATCTCCAGAATCGGGATATAGAATGAAAGGTGGGATTGATTGGACTTAACGGAATCTGCAAAGAGTTCAGTTTACATAATGTACCAATTGTGGAAATAAGACTGATTGTCAGCCTTATTTTGGACTTATTGATTGCCGCTTCAAAAATAGGGCTGAGATTCAGTCTTATTCGGGTGTGTTTCGAGGTCACAAGCAAGAATTGGCATATAGGACTAAAAAACAGTCCTATTTCAGGGAGTTCCTTTGAATCGACAAAAATTAGCCTGAAAAACAGTCCTGTTTTTTCTTACCTTTGCAGTTGGCAGCTTCCTTTTACATACACGCTGCCGACACGCTCCTTGGCCAACTTTTTCAGTTCGCCCGCCCGCTTTGAGATTACCTCCAGAGACAGGCAGGACATATCCCCGCCAAGACACTCCAGCAAAGCAAGGGAAAGGCAGACCCCCTTGGCAGGCACAACCTCTCCCTGACGGTTGGTAACAGACAACCATCCGCCGCCCGAATCCAACGCCTCAAGCAATTGCTGGTCGTAATAATTGCGAATTTCTTTGTCAAACTGGCCGATAATGTGCTCACACAATTCGGACGGATTCGGGTGCGAGGTGATCATGATAAAATCGTCCCCGCCGATATGGCCGACAAATTCATCCTCCACATTCGCGATTGCCGTAGCGGCTTGCAGCAGTTCCGCCAGGAAACGGATCACCCTATCCCCGCGTTGAAACCCATACTGGTCATTGAACCATTTGAAATAATCCAGATCCGCATAGATGATGGAAAAAGGCTTGTTTTGACCGATACGGCGGGCCAATTCCCGCTCCACCCGCCGGTTTCCCGGGAGTCCGGTCAGCGGGTTTGATTCCTTGGCAAGCTCTATTTTGACGTCGGTCATTGTGTCCAGGATGGATTGAATGCTGACTACCCCGCTGATTTCACCTTCGCGGGTTGCAATCACATAATCATAGATTCTTTGTTGATCCCGGGCCATTGCCAACCGCGATGCGGTTTCCACCGGTACGCTTTCCTCCAGTACAAGCGGATATCCGTCCATCAGCTTTTGGATGCTTCGTTTCCAGTAAAGGGGCACTCCGTATTGAGAGGCCAGACTTTGGAACAACTTTTCCCGCATGACAAGCCCGACCGGTTTTTTTCCCCGGACGATGACAACTCCCGATTCATTGGGAAGTTTGTTGAAGTATTCAACCACTTCGGACACCAATGTCTGCTCCTCAAACATCCGGATGGGGCGTACAATATCCCCCACTGTCATTGTGTTGGTTGAACTTGTCAGATCCGGCGCCCGGTGTTTCTTGATAAGCTCAACTGCCTGGTCCGAAACACCGGCAAACCCGGCACCCGGCCGGCCAAGCAGGTATCCTTGCCCGAAATGGGCTCCCAGCCGTATCACTTTCGTCAATTCTTCGTTGGTCTCGATCCCTTCGGCAATGATGTGGCAATTGATCTTGCGCGCAAAATCAATCAGGGTGTCGAGCAGGATTTCCTTGATCTTGTCCCTGTCAATATCCGAGATGATGGACCGGTCAATCTTAATATAATCAGGACGCAATTCTGCAATCGCCTGCAGGGAAGAATAGCCGGCCCCCGCATCGTCGATGGCGATCCGGTACCCCTGCTTCCTGTAGTACTCCAGTACTTTCGTGAATGTGGAAAAATCATCGATCGATTGCCGCTCCGTAATTTCAAACACAACGTTTTGCGGCGTCAGATTGAACTTCTTCAACAGCTTCAACGTCTGCCCCGGTGTAAACTGCGGATCCAGAATCACATTCGCGTTCATATTGAGAAACAGTTTAAGGAAAGGGTCGTTGCCCGCAAAACTGATGATGGCCCGCTCCCGGGCGATTGATTCCAGGGCATAGAGCTGTTCTTCCTTCTCGGCAAAATCAAACAGCCTCGTGGGCGCTGCAAAATAGCTGTCCTTCGGTCCCCTTGTCAAAGCCTCATAGCCATATGCTTCCCCTGTGGACAGGGAGACAATCGGCTGATAATGAGCCGTGATGTTCTTCCGTTCCAGGATCTCTCTGAATTCCGCCCGCAGCAGGGTATATTCCGTGTCCGCTTCACTCTTGGCTTCGAAAATGGCCTCTTTGATGGCATGATACAACAGGTTGTCGATGCTTCGTTTGGAATTCTGGTTCAATATGGATGTCCCAGAGTACAGTTCAATGTCTTCCGGAAGCACCTTCAACTGGTTCAACTTGTTCTGCAACTCGATCCGCAACTCCTGCGACACGTCGCGAAGACCTGCCTTCATGATTTTTGCTTCATCCTGTTTCATCCGGACAAAGAGAAACACATCATCCCCAAGGATCTTGTAAACCAGGATTTCTCCCTTGTCCGATTTGGATGCCTCGACAATCAGCTGCTTCAGCGCCCTCAGAATCCGGTCGCAAACCTTGTGGCCGTATTTCCGCTCAATCTCGCCAAAGTGTTTGATGTCGAGATAAATCAGGCCGATCGGGTGTCTCTTCAATTCTTTGCTGATCTGCTCGGCAAACTTCATATTATTCAGGCTGTCCGACAGGAACATCAGAAACGAAAGCCGATCGGCCATCTGTAAGGACCCCTTTTCGACATTATACGCCAAATAACGATGGTAAATGAAATTATATCATGTCCTTACATTTAAAAGTTAAACGTTTTGTAAAAATAATCGATCAACAAAAAAAGCCCGATTTTGGGCTTTATTAAAGTACCGGAAAAGGCAGACTATGCGGTTGGTACAAGGGAATTCGCCACATGTTCCTCGGAAATCCCCACTGGGATATAATGGAATCCCAATTGTCTCATCACTTGCGGGGCAAAGAGGTTGCGACCGTCGACCAGCAGCGGTTGGTTCATCAGCTCCCGCACTCGCTCCAGCTCAAGACCATAGAATTCATCCCATTCGGTCAATAGAACAGCCGCATCGGCATGGGTCACCGCCTGGTAGGCATCTTCCGCAGGTGTAAATCCATAGAGCGGACTTAAATCTTTCATATCAACTACCGGATCGTAAGCGACCACTTGCCCGCCAGCCTGAACAATCTGATGGATGATGGCAAGCGCTGGCGCTTCCCTCACATCATTTGTATTCGCCTTAAACGCCAACCCCAGTACGGCGATCCGTTTGCCGGCAAGCCCTTCCAGACGGGCCTCCAGTTTCTTGACGATTCTCACACGCTGTTCGTGATTGATTCGAAGCACTTCCTGAAAGAGCGATACGTTGACTCCATAGGTTTCTCCCAAAGCTACCAGAGCTTTGGTGTCTTTGGGCAAACAGGACCCGCCAAAGCCGATGCCCGGTTTCAGGAATGCGGGGCCAATCCGGCGGTCGAGGCCGATCCCGAGGGCCACTTGGTAGATGTTGGCATCCGCTTCTTCGCACAGGTTGGCAATGGTGTTGATAAAAGAGATCTTCATTGCCAGATAGGCATTGGCCGCATACTTGATCATTTCGGAACTTTGCCAGTCGGTAAAGATCACCGGACAGTCCAGCGGTTCAAACAACTCCTTCATGCTTTGTCTGGCAGCCTCTGTCCTGCATCCGATGACCATTCGGTCAGGCGACATGAAGTCGTTGATGGCAGAACCTTGACGAAGAAATTCAGGTGCGGAAATGATGTCGAACCTGCCTTCCCGGTCTTCATTCAGAAAGCGGGATACGGCAGCGCACGTTCCCACCGGCACGGTGCTTTTTATTGCAACCAGCACATGATCCCTGATGGAAGCTTTCAGGGATTTTACCACGTTCCAGAGGGCGGTCAGATTCGGATGCCCATCCTCTCCGGGTGGCGTCCCCACCGCAACCATCACCAATTCCCTGTCTTTCACCGCCACTTCCCAATCGGTGGTAAAGCGCAGCGACTTTTTCTCCATATTGCGTGAGACCATCTCCGGGAGCCCCGGTTCGTATACCGGCAGATTCCCCGCCCTGATGCGCCCGATCTTCAGGGGGTCATTGTCAAGACAGACCACATCGTGCCCCCAGTCAGCAAATACGGCAGCCGACACCAATCCCACATATCCTGCACCCACAACGCAAATTCTCATAGATTCCGCACCCGCCTTTATTTCAGTGCCGCAAACGCTTCGCGGCCCAAAGATTCGATTTCCAACACCGACAGATAGCTTTTCGCCAGACGGTCAAAGACCGAGTCCCAATCTCTCCTGACAGCTTGAATGCGTGCAAAATGGGCCATCTGCAGCCGGAGGTTGTCATTGCGAACCAGCAAAGCGATTCCTTCCCGGAAGGATTCCACCGATCGGGCATGACACAGGAGACCATTCTTCATATGTGTTACAATGTCCAACACACCTCCAGCTTCCACCCCGACCACCGGCAGTCCGGATGCCATGGCTTCCAAAGCCACGTTGCCGAAAGTTTCCGTGCTGGAAGGAAACACAAACAAATCACATGACGCGTACATTTCGGCGAGTTCCCTGCCACGCAGGAATCCGGTCCAGGTGATGGACGTTTCCTGCTGTTGTTGAATCTTCGACATCAGCGGCCCGTCTCCTACCATCATCAGGTGCACACGGTCTGCCACATCCTGGGGCAATGAGTGAAAACTTTCCAGCAGGATGTCGATGTCTTTCTCGGGTGCCATGCGACCCACGTACAGAAGCAGCAGCTTGGAGTCGTCTATTCCGTATTTTTCCCTGATATGGGGGTTACGGTTCTGCGGTTGGTAACGGGAGGCATCGATTCCCCGGCTCCAGATCTCCACATTGGGGATTCCGTTGGCTTCAAGTATTTCTTTGGTGGCGGAAGAAGGGCAATAGGTGCGTTCACAATTACTATGGAACCAGTTCAGATAGGACCAGAGCATTTTTTTGAGGAAAGACAAGCGGTAGTAATCCAGGTACTGGTCAAAATTCGTATGGTAAGAGGCGACCATTGGAACGTTATGGCGCTGGCCAAAGCGGAGACCGATCAATCCCAGCGTGAAAGGCGTTACCAGGTGCAACAGATCCGGCTTGAATTCGAGGAGTTGTTTTTCTATCTTTGCGTAGCGGGACAACGGAATGCGGCATTCGGGATACAACGGAAACGGAAAGCTCAGCACCCGCCGGATATGATCCGTATCTTCAACCCGTTCCGCATCGTCAGGAGCAAACACCAGAAACTCGATTCCTTTTCTTTCCCAGTAGTTGACCAAGCGGTTCAGCGTCATGGTGACTCCGTTAACTTGAGGCGCAAACGTGTCTGTAAACAGTGCAATCCGCAAACCAATCCCCCCTTGATATCTGACATATTTACCGGATCATCCGCAGGCGGGAGTGCCGTCCACGGTGTTCCAGCGCTTTCTCCATCACAGCTTCCGCAATTTCCTCGGCAGCTTTCGGACGACGGATGGTCTCCATGCGTCTGATCATTGTTTCCCGAACCGTCTTGTTCTCCGCAAGATAAAGAGCCAGATCAGCCGCTTCGTCCGGTGTATCCGCGGAATAAGCCACTCCCAACCGGGTCATCAGCTCCCCGTTTCGCTGTTCCTGTCCGGGTATCGAAGTATACAGCACCATCGGCAGTTTCATGGTCAGGGCTTCCGATACGGTCAAGCCGCCCGGTTTGGTAACAAGCACATGATGTTGGGCCATCAGCCTGGCAATCTGTCTAGTGTACCCGTATATAGTAATGTTGCCGTTCTGTCCGTACCGGCTCTCCAATTCTTCCTGCAGGGTCTGATTGTGGCCGCAAACCACAGTGATCTTGCAAGCGCCGCAGGAATCGGCAATCGACTCGACCATTGGGGTTACGCCGATTCCCAAGCCTCCGCCCATAATCAGAATTCTGTTTTCAGAATCCGGTCTGATACCCTCTGCGGTTTCCGAACCGGATAACGCTTCCAGAAACGAACGGGATACGGGAATCCCTGTCACCCGGACTTCTGCGGGATAACGGAGACGCTTATGCAGAACGTTTGCGATTGGTTGCGCAGGAACGCAGTAGAGATCCACCCCTTGGTGTGTCCAGTATCCGTGCATATCAAAATCGGTAATGACTGTACACAAGGGAACCTGCAGCCCCTTGCGTTTCATTTCCGCGATCAGGCACGCCGGGAGCGGGTGCGTGCAGACAACCGCATCAGGAGCCAGGCGTCTCAACCAGGAACCTACGTCTTTTTTCAACACACGGTGAACAATCAGGCGGCTGAACCCGTTCATTTCCTTCTCCCGCTGCCACTCGTACCATTTCCCCCACCAGCCCGGCCGCCGGGCCAGTGTTTCCAGATACAAGGCGCGAGTCACTTTTGCCGTGAGCGGGCGAAACGTATCCAGCAGGTTCAGTCTCGTCACCCGCGCATCCGGGAAGGATGTCAGCAACGATTCTTCAATCGCGGAGGCAGCCCGGTCATGACCCGCTCCAATCGATTCGGACAACAATACGAAATGCGGCATGGGTCCCTCCTTAAGCTATCACCAATGCGGTAACGGTACCAAGCATTGCACCGATGGCAATGTCAGTCGGATAATGCAAACCGAGATATACCCGGGATAAAGCCACGAGTACGGCCACACCGTAGAACACAGCCGTAAAAGCGGGAAATGCAATTGTCAACACGGTCGCCATGGAAAAAGCGGCCGTCGAGTGTCCGGAAGGAAATGACGCGTCACAGAGCAACTTGCGCCCGGTGCATACATCTTCAAGGGCCTGATAAGGCCTTCGCCGCGGATATACTTTCTTGCACACGCTGACAACCAGATGACTGATCAACAAACTCAAAGCCATATGAACGCCCGTCTTCATCAGGAACGAATTGCCGAAGAGCAGCAAAGCCAGTGCCAGCAGAATGCTCCAGACCGCCCCTCCGAAGTGGGTGATGCATGGCATTATTTTGTCCAGCAGCGAGGATCTCAAACTATGGTTCACCCAGAAAAATGTCGTGATGTCTCCGCCCCGTACCCAATCGGTCATTTTCTGCATCAGGTGGTTCCTCCCTTCCTCTCAGTCTTAACGTACCATCGAATTATTAAGAAAATATAAAGGTTAGCTTAAGAATTCAAATACTAGCGCTTATCTTACAAGTGCAAAAAGCGCTTCTTGGAATGTTTCAAGAAGCGCAGGGAATTGTCGGAACAACAGGATCAGGACACTTTCTTTTCCGGTTCGGGGTCATCAAGCAGCAGATTGCGGGTCGAATCCTTAAACTCCTTAATGGTTCTGCCGAAGACACGCCCCAATTCCGGCAGCTTTTGTAAACTATGTGTAAAAACGGCAAACAGACCAAGAGATCCCTCAGGAGAGGGATCTCTTGGTTGTGGGGGGTAGGGGGATTCCAAAAGGGTCAATGAGGAAACCTTTTGTGGGATTGAGCAATTCACCGGAACAATCAGCAGCCTGGCGATCATAGCTTTCGCTGTAGACCCATGGCTTTGCGTCCCTGTCTTTCGATCAGGTTTGCCCTTTGTGATTGACTCATTCCTTGTCTTAAATTTTACATATGTCGACAAAATAGTACATAGGACTGTAGGACTATTTTTCGGGAAATTACTTTATAATTCGACAATTACCGCCAAATAAGGGATTATTTTCCTGTTATTTTTATATCCCCGCAGGTCGATCAGGAGAAACGGACTCTCAGTTCCTGTTTCTGCCCACAATGCCCGTATCAGCTCCGGATCAAATTCCTGACTGCTTTCCACCAGTTCGATTCTGGCGTCATTTTCTTCCAGGCGTCTTATGATTTCCCGGGTCGTATCCCGGGATCCGGTATCCACCAGCACAATCCGCATCTCTTTTTTGGACAGAAACGCCCTGTAGCAGATAGTGCGAAGGAGTCCCTCCACGTAATTCTCCCCGTCCTGCACCAACAGTACCAAAGTCAGGCGGTTCTCTGGCGAGGAACGTCTATAGAAAAAACGGACCAGTTTGGTTACCCCTACAATCAAGCCGTATACGGCAAAAGCCCATATCAAAAGGGCCAGCACACCTGCCACCTCCCCTTGTGGTGTCAATATATGCCGGCCCCTATGTAGGCGTTCGTCAGAGTCGGACCCACCCGCGTCGGGCAGCTGTAATAACAGCTTGGGTTCGGTCATCAACCCCGAGTTTTCCCAGTATGGAAGAAACGTGATTTTTCACCGTTTTCTCCGAGATAAACAGGGTTTCCCCAATGTTCCGATTGCTTTTTCCTTCCGCCATTAAACGCAGAATTTCCATTTCCCTTTGCGTCAGCAAATCCTGCCAGGTGTCCTGTTCCACGGCAGTTGCGATTTCATCCTGGAACACCCTGCCGCCACCCATCTTGTAGCTTAGCCGTTTAAATTCATTGATCAGCTTCGTTGTAACCTGAGGATGGATAAATGCCGTTCCGCCGGCCACCTGTCGGACCGCGTCAACCAGGACTTCCGATTCGACATCTTTCAGGAGATACCCGTTGGCTCCTGCACGAATTGCTTCGAAGATGTAGGCTTCGTCGTCATGAATGGATAAGATAAGAACTTTAATTGCCGGGTACATCTCTTTGATCTGCCTTGTTGCTTCGACTCCGTTTCTTTCCGGCATGTTAATGTCCATCAGGATTACGCTCGGAGTCATTGTACCGGCCAAAGCCACGGCTTGTTCGCCGTCAGTAGCTTCGCCTATAATTTGAAAATCTTCTTCCAGCTCAAAAATTCGTCTCAATCCTTGGCGAAATAACGTGTGATCGTCCGCCAAAACGATCTTAATCGGATTCTGAGGGCTCATTTGCTTTGCCTCCTTGATGAGATATCGGCAGAGTAATGATCACTTTGGTTCCCTCTCCGATCTTTGAACGGAATTGCACCCGACCCCCAAGCAGTTGAATCCGCTCTTTAATCCCCAACAACCCGTAATGCCCTTTCTCAACCAGCTTGCCCCTTGCTTTCTTTGTGTCAAACCCTTTTCCGTTATCCGCAATATGGACAACAATTTCAGTTTCTCTCATCTCAAGCCTCACTGTGGCAAGCGTAGCTTCCGCATGCTTGCGTATATTGGAAAGCGCTTCTTGCACCGAACGGAATACCGCCACTTCCAAAGGGCCCTGCAGCCTTTTTTCCTTCCCGAGCAGGATGAAATCGGTCTGGATCCCATGTTTTTCCTGAAACTTTGCAAGATAGCGTCTTAATGTGGGGGCAAGTCCCAAATCATCCAGTTCCATGGGTCGCAGGTCAAAGATGATTTGTCTGACTTCCGACAGACTGTCACGAACCATCTGCTTCAGTTCGCGCAGCTCCACACGAACTCTGTCCACATCCCGGTCCAGAACTTTCTCCACAATTTCGGATCGCAAGACCACGTTTGCCATCATCTGAGCCGGACCGTCATGAATCTCCCGCGCCAACCGGCGGCGTTCTTCCTCTTGTGCCTGAATCACCCGGATACCGAGATATTGCTTTTCCTCAACCGATTCGAGAATCGCGTCAATGTCCTGATGCTCTCCCGACAGGTAATTAAGAGCCACGCTAAGTTGTGTAACCAGGCTTTCCGCTTTCGTTACCAATTCCCCTAATTTTACCAGCCGTTGGGACAAATCGTCACGTCTGAGGCGCAGCTGCTTTTCCCTTTCCCGGACGACCAGCAGCGCAGTCTGCAGTTGTTGTGCCTCTTCGTAAGCCTCTTTCATCTGAACTTCCGTATACATGCCAAAGCTTCTGCTGACCAGCGCCAACCGGTGACGGGATTTCAGCAATTCGGTTTGCAGCCGGTCGACTTCTTTCGCCGTCTCATATACCTGTGCCTGCACACCGGCAACGTCCCGTTCCAGGGTCTGGTACTCCTTGCGGGAAGCTTCGGCAATCTCGAAAATTTGGTGCTTCCCCTGGTGGATTGCCTGCAATGTGGACGAGATTGCATGGTCGAGGATCCGGGTGTCGAATGGATGGGACACAGTCCGAACCTCCCCTGATACTTTTGACCTATTAATTCTTTCATCAAGACCCAATTTCCTGCAACCCGATCCCTATTTTTTGTCATGAAAAATCAACAATTGTCGAAAAACCGGAACAGAAAAACGAATGGAAGGCACAGCCAAGGCCGTGCCCTCCAATGCAATGGGGTAAGGGTGATATATATAGTTTTCGCTGGATATTTTTTCTTTTTGGGGGTCTACAGCCCGGCCTTCTGTTTGAGGATCGCCGCTTTGTCGGTCCGCTCCCAGGGCAGATCCAGGTCGGTGCGGCCAAAGTGACCGTAAGCAGCCGTTTGGCGGTATATTGGACGGCGGAGATCCAGTTCCTTGATGATGCCTGCCGGACGCAGGTCAAAATTCTCCTGAACCAGGCGAACGATCACTTCCTCTTCCACTTTGCCTGTGCCGAAGGTGTCAACCATGACGGAGACCGGACGGGCAACCCCGATGGCATAGGCCAACTGTACTTCACACTTGTCGGCAAGACCGGCAGCTACAATGTTTTTGGCCACATAACGCGCTGCGTATGCAGCGGAACGGTCAACCTTGGTCGGATCTTTGCCGGAGAATGCGCCGCCGCCGTGGCGAGCGTATCCGCCGTAGGTGTCGACAATGATCTTGCGGCCGGTAAGACCCGCATCCCCTTGCGGTCCGCCAATTACGAACCGGCCTGTCGGGTTGATGAAATATTTGGTGTCTGCATTCAGCAGGTCAGCCGGCACTACCGGTTTGATGACATGTTCATGCATGTCCTTTTCAATTTGTTCATGGGATACGTCTTCCGAATGCTGGGTGGAGATGACGATGGTATCGATCCGCACCGGTTTGTTCCCTTCATACTCTACGGTCACCTGGGTCTTTCCGTCTGGGCGGAGATACTCCAAAGTCCCGTTCTTGCGCACTTCGCTCAGACGTCTTGCCAGCTTGTGAGCCAGCGAGATCGGCAGGGGCATCAACTCTTCCGTTTCGTTTACGGCAAAGCCAAACATCAAACCTTGGTCGCCGGCTCCGATTGCCTCAATTTGTTCGTCGGTCATTTTGCCTTCACGGGCTTCCAGTGCCTTATCGACACCCATGGCGATATCTGCGGACTGTTCGTCGATGGAAGTGATCACTGCGCAGGTGTCAGCGTCAAAACCAAATTTTGCCCGGGTGTACCCGATTTCCCGGATGGTTTCCCGAACGACTTTTGGAATATCAACATATGTATTGGTAGTGATTTCGCCTGCAACCAGAACAAGTCCGGTTGTTACGGAAGTTTCGCAAGCAACGCGGGCGTTCGGGTCTTTGGACAGAATGGCGTCAAGTACCGAATCGGAAATTTGGTCGCATATTTTATCCGGATGCCCTTCCGTTACGGACTCCGAAGTAAACAGATAACGACGTGTTGACACGGAGGTGCCCCCCTTTTATGGAAGATGGAATACAATTTAAGTCAATTAGCAATACTATCCTAAAAACAGCCCCCTGTCAATCTCTTCATATCGTATCGTTTATCATGCGCCGCAAAGATATGCGCCGCCTCCCGCATAGGGAACAAATAACAGGAGACAAATAAAAGGAACACTCCCTCCGGAGTGCCCCCTTGTAACAGGTTATTTAATTTCGCTTGCCAACTGTTTCTGGGAGAACGCCACCAGTCGCTGCACCATTTTTCCGCCGACCGCTCCCGCGTCGCGGGTTTGGATATGTCCCCAATAGTCTTCACTGCCTTGGTATACCGGCAGCCCAAGCTCGGCGGCGATTTCATACTTCATGTCATCCAGCGCCTTGTGTGCTTCAGGAACCAGTTGGTTTCCTTTCCGGCCTGCTCCTAATGCCACATGAACCGCCTCCTGACGCAGTTTCCGGAATAATCATATTCCGGTATTCCTAGTTTGCGTCAGAGCCGGAAAGCTAGCCTGTCAAATTGCTGGAGTTATGGGGAATTACTGTATCGAATAGGCTCCGCGTACCAATACATAAGTGATCCCGGCGCTGTTGATCTTGATTCCGCGACCGTCGTTGCGGGCCAGGATAATCAGGTGGTTTAACGGCACCTGTGCCCCGCCGGACATGTCCTGCCCGGTTGTTACGTTGGCCAGACCGCCCAATTGCCCTTGAATCGCCGTAACGCTGCCGCTTCGGACAATAATTTCCAGGCCTGCCGCAGACGATGCCTTCAATGTCTGCCCCTGTTGCATCTCAAGCACCGTGAAACCGCCGGTTGCGGCACTGCCGGAGCCCGCGCCTGCTCCGATTCCCGCCAGCTTGCTGTCCACATAACTCTTGGTCACGATCGGATCATCGGCAGATCCCGGAACCGGATTGGTGTTTGCTTTCCCCACCTGCCCCAACATAAAGCCTGCGCCAAGTGTCAATACCATCGTACCGATAAATGCGGCCCGTTTACGCAAAAACATAAATTGCCGTCCTCCTAAGGTTCTTTATCGATGGTATTCGACATAGCCTGCCAAAATCCTCCCGCTATTTCCCAAAACGCTTGAGCAAAACGGTCAGGGCAAACTTCGGAAGAGCCAACTGCCTGCGCCAGCGGCTTGGCTGCTTAAGCAGCCGGTAAAGCCATTCGATGTTCAACTTCCGGAACAAGACAGGCGCCCGTTTCACCGTGCCCGCATAGACATCGATACACCCGCCGATCCCGATTGCAAGGGGAACTTGCAGATCTTGCAAGTATTTCGCGATAAACTTTTCCTGTTTGCCAAGTCCCAGCCCGACGAGCAGAAGCTTCGGGGCAGCAGCACGAATGTCCGACAGAAGGGCAGGAATCTCCTCCTCCCTGAAAAATCCGTCTCTGCCGGTGAGTTTCAGATTGGCATACAAGCGGGACAGGTTTGCTTGGGCCAACCGGTTTGATTCGGGACTCGCCCCGAGGAGATAGACCGTCCAGCCCTCCCGGTCGGCCTTCCGGAACAAAGGGGGCAGTATGTCCGCCCCCGTTACCCGTTCCCTTATGGGACCGCCAAGGATCTTGGCCGCATACACGATCCCTATTCCATCCGGCGTTACCAGGTCTGCCTGCTGCAGAATCCGCTCCATTTCTTTATCTTCCCGGGCATTCATCACAATCTCCGGGTTTGCCGTCACTACTTGACGGGGGACAGCGCCTCCCATCCAGTCTTCAAGCAGATTGATGGTCTCCGCAAAAGAAAGGGTGCTGAAGGGCACCCCCAAAATATCAAAAGTATTGTCAACGGTTTTGGGCATATTCATGACTCCCGCCAATTATTCAACAATTGTTGCAGTCGTTCCTGTTCGTCCTTCTCCACAAAAAAATACCACAAACCGTCGCTGCGGGCTACCTGGTTGACCCCCTTGACGGTCTCCGTATGAATGCTGCCCGGGTCGAACCCGTAAAAGGATCGTACCCACAATAGCAATTCCGTCGGGGAAATCGAAGTTTTCACATGATCGCCGAGGATATTCAGAATGGGGAAAAGCTTGGGAACAGCATCCAAGGTCAGGCCTTGATGGATCAACGCCCGGACAATCTGCTGCTGCCTGCGGATTCTGCCCGTATCGGCTTCCGGATCATGGCGGAACCGGGAGTAGTCCAGCGCCTGTTTTCCGTTCAGCACTTGATCTCCTGCGCGCAAATGGATGTGAGTTCCGTCTGACGGATCGTCATAATCCATCTTCTTTTCCACGTTCACCCGAACGCCGCCCAACAGATCGACCAGCTGCTCAAATCCTTTAAAGTCCACCACCACCGTATGGTCAATGGGAGTCTGCAGCCATTCTTCCACCGTCCTCTTGACCAGTGGCGTGCCGCCATAAGCGAAGGCATGGTTGATTTTGGTGGGCCCGTGGCCCGGTACATGTACATAAGTATCGCGCGGTATTGGAATTACATTGACGGTGGGACGCTCCGGATTGAGAACGGCCAGCAGGATGGAATCCGACCGGGACGATTCGCCGGTCCGGGTATCAATGCCCAGGATGAGAAACGATTTTGGGCGGAGTCTGGTCTGACTTCTGGGTACCAATGGCCTGTTTTCAATTGGCCGGTCCACACCGTAACCTGTCCCTGGCTCGCCTTCGATTGCCGGATTTTTTCCAGTCCCCGATTCTCCATCGATAGGGTTCAGACCTTTAGAACCTGCAACAGAACCGGTCACCAGAAGGCCTGCCATGGTAGCCAGCAGAAGAAAGTTGTGAAACCGCATGATCCACCCCCATCCGCAAACACAATCTTGCCCGTAATGTTGGTTTCTTCTAGTCTTTGCAGGGGGAGCCGGTTTGTTGCCTTGAATGTTTTGCCTTTCCAGATTCGGGCTGAATTGATATACTTGAACACGATGGGACAGAAGGAGGGGACTTGATGCCGAGAATTCTCATATCCGGTTACTACGGATTTGACAATTTGGGAGATGACACGGTTTTGTTCGGCATCATGTCGGCTATCCGCAAGTTGCGTCCCGACGCCGAACTTGGTGTTCTTTCCAACCAACCGAAACGAACCCGGGAATTGTTCGGAATTCCCGCTTATAATCGTTGGAGCCTGCCAGTGATCACCCGCGAATTGATGCGTTCCGATCTCCTGGTCATGGGTGGAGGTTCCCTGCTGCAGGATGTCAGCAGTCCCCGAAGCGTGATCTACTATCTTGGCATTGTTGCGTTGGCCAAGCTGTTTGGAAAGCCTGTGGTGTTTTATGCACAGGGGATTGGTCCGGTTAACAGACCGTTTTCCAAAAAACTGATCCGGCAGATTGTCAACAAAGTGGATCTGATAACAGTTCGTGACGACAAGTCTTTCGACGATTTGAAAAAAATCGGCGTTCACAAACCGCCCATTCATGTTACGGCCGACCCGGCCTTGTCGATTGATACGACCCTTTTCCCAAAAGAAAACGGTCGCGAAATACTTAAAGAATTTGGCGTTACATTTGGTAATACCGGCACAGCTTCGAAACCGGTGGCGGGAATTGCCATCCGAAACTGGAATACCAGTCATCCCTACAAGAAAGTGCTGGCGGAGGCCTGTGACCGATTGTCCCGCCGCGGCTGGCAGGTAGTGTTTATCCCCATGCAATATCCGGGAGATGTCCGGGTATCCGCCGAAGTGATCTCCCTTATGCAGGAACCTGCGGTCCTTTTGGACAGGCAGTTCTCGTTCCGTGACATATCCAGCATCATTGCAAATATGCAGATGATCGTGGGGATGCGTTTGCATTCCCTGATTCTCGCTGCCCTGTATGGTATTCCCTTTGTGCCGCTGTCCTACGATCCGAAAATTGACCGGTTCGTTCACCGGCTGGGGTTGCCACAAGGAGAACGGGTTACCAGTGTCACCGTCGAGGGGTTGAACCAACAGATCGAGAAGGTGGAGCAAAACCTGGACAAGATCAAACTGCAAATGGCGGAGCCGTTGAACCTTTTGCGCCGGGAAGCGGAAAAAAGCGGCGAATTCGCAGTGAAATTCCTGAAATAGCATTGTTTCCGTGAGGTGGTCTCTTTTGAAAGCATTATGGACTTTCCTCTTCTGCGGGGTACTTCTGACCATCACTGCCTGCACCCCTGCTGCAAACCAGACATTTGCACCCCCCGCACAAGAACTGCCACAGCCTGCTGCCGCAACACCACCCGGTCAGTATAATGCCGGAATTCCACACGATCAGTATAATGCTGAAACTGAACCCAGTCAGCATAATGCCGCCAATGCCTCAGGAACAGCCGGTTCTGCAGCAAGCTCAGAGAACACACAAGTCGCCGCAAAAATCCCAATCCTGATGTACCACTCCATCTCCGAAACTCCAAAGCATGATCTGCGGGTCCCGCCCCGGCTGTTTGAACAGCAGCTGCAGCATCTGAAAGAGGCGGGCTACCAGACCCTTTCCTTCAAAGAACTGGAAGACTGGACTGCAGGCAAACCCTTGCCCGCAAAGCCGGTCGTCATCACATTGGACGACGGATACAGAGACAATTACACCGCCGCTTTCCCGATTCTGAAGAAACTGAACATGAAAGCCACCGTCTTTATGACCATTGACCATCTGGATCAGGAGACCAATCTGACGGCTCAGATGATTAAAGAGATGCATGAAAGCGGTTTCGTCGAATTCGGTTCCCACGCCCTGACCCATGTACGGCTGACGGAGCACAAAGACAACGACAGGCTTCGTGCGGAAATAGTCCAGTCCAAATATGAACTGGAAAAATTGACGGGCACTCCGGTCACTTCCTTTTGTTATCCATACGGGGCGTACAACGAGCAGGCGCTGGCTTATGTAAAAGAAGCAGGATACAAATTTGCCGTTGCGATGGACGAAGGTGTTGCGGAGCTTTCCCAGGGCGTGTACACCCTGCTGCGAATCTACATACCCAGTTCCATGACGATGGACCAATTCAAGAAGAAGTTCCCATAGATTTCTATATCCCCTCAAAAATAGGCATGGCCGAATGTCTCACATGACAGGTACCCCGCATATGGTGTGCTGAAACATATGCCCAGGAGGTACGCCCATGAATTCAATGCCGTTTTGTGCGGGACGGGACGATTTGGCTCCCGGCTTTACAGCCCCAGCGCTTACTCAAGATCGGGAAATCGAATACCGACATCTCCCCCTCAGCCCGCAAGATCCAGTATCCGCTGGTCAGTGACAGAACCCAGCAGATCAGCCGGGATTACCGGGTTTTGGATCCGAAAACGGGGGCCTCCCATCGAGCAACTGTTTACATCGACTCCAAAGGGATCATTGTCGCTAAGCTGGTATATCCTGGGGAGGTCGGACGGAGCGGCCCGGAGACCCTGCGCATCCTGCAAGGACTGCAATACGGCCGGCAAACCGGTCTCGGCGTACGGGCGTACCCGCCAATTGGGTGCCGGGAATGCCAGTCATCCGTCCTGATTTCCAGAAAATCGGCACAGTGTAACGGGGAAGCAGTGTGGCTTCCCCTGCACTCCCCTGCACTTCCCCTGACCTCACGTTTTGCTCAAATCCACGGTTCACCCCCCAATATGATCAGTGATCCTCAGAAACCACCCTTTTGTTAAGCAAATTTGTGGGCGATCCAACAGACTTTGCGGGGTGGCCTCCAAAAAGTCTCCGTTTTGTTAAGCAAAATTGTGGGTGATCATAAAGCCGGAAAAAACTTTACCGGGACACGTAACTATTTATAAGAGTCTGTCCGATGAAGCATTTTTGCGGATATTTATTCGCCGTAATTGTATAAACCTTGCATAAATCATAGTCGACGGATAAATATACGAAATTTTTTATCCGTCGGACAGACTTCTATAGAGTTGCCATGACTTCACCGTATATACAGTCAAGAGTTGTAATGACTTTCCCGTTTTTACGATGATCCGGCCAGAACGTTCTCCATTTCAATGGAGGGA
This sequence comes from Effusibacillus lacus, assembly GCF_002335525.1. Taxonomy (NCBI): domain Bacteria; kingdom Bacillati; phylum Bacillota; class Bacilli; order Caryophanales; family Alicyclobacillaceae; genus Effusibacillus; species Effusibacillus lacus. The sequence continues at coordinate 2,449 of NZ_BDUF01000010.1, read as the reverse complement.
GGATGTCACAGTTAGCAATCCTGTACCTATGTAGCTTGGCGTAATGAACGGTAGGTTTGATGTATTGGAACGGAACTTGCGATTACAAGCATTTCAATCATTGAGGGCAAAGTCCCGTTATAACGCGTCTTTTGCAGGAAGCGAAACCACGAAATATATCGTGGCAAATATTTGACTGCAATCCTGTCAAAGCATTGGATCCACTCTCTGAACGGTTCCTGCTCCATTGGCAAAACCCCGGGGTATGGCTTCTTCCTATACCTTACACGGTAGTAGGGGTTGTTGCTTACATTCTGTTTCTTGAGGGGTGGGACAGGTTTCCAGATTGAATTTGCGAACCAGTTTTCCAGCGCTTCCCATAGGGATGTTACATCCCGTAGGAATCTGATGGGAGTTTGGGATTGGGTCGTGGTGGCTGATGGAGTCGTAGGACTTGGTTGGGCTGAAGGACTAGGTTGAGCCGTAGAACTGGCTTGGGTTGTAGAACTGGCTTGGGCCGTAGAGCTGGGTTGGTTTATAGAGCTAGGTTGGGTTGTAGAGCTAGGTTGAGTTGTAGAACTGGGTTGGGTTGTAGAGCTAGGTTGAGTTGTAGAACTGGGTTGGGTCGTAGGGCTGGATTGGGATGGTATACGCTGTTGAGATGTGGTGTCGTGTTGGGAAGGGAGAATCTTTGATGACGGTGAACTCACGGTTGTTTGAGATTCTATTCGGGCAAGGGCCCCAATTATTTTGTGCCGCCAATAGAACAGGGGTTACATAAGGAACTTTCACTTTGATTTCTGCTGTACGAAGGGATTCGCCTTTGATCATGCATTCCAGGAACTTCACCCATTTATGGGGATAATGAGTCCCGTGGAGAGGCGTGCTTGTAAAGTCGTTGAAGGTTTTGCTGCAACATTTACATTTGTATCGCTGTCGATCTCTGTACTTTCCATGGCCAATCACATCATGACTCTGACAATGGGGACAGACAATCTCTCCCTGCTGCTTGTGGCCCCTCAACTTGTTAAGTACGTTCTCGCAAGTTTCCGGATCAGTAAAGCGGTTATAATTACGGCGAAAACGTTCTTTTCGCTGCTCGCCGATTTCCATCTGCCTGTTCACAAATCATCACCCCCTCATCCGAACGTCAGTTCCCATTTTACCATTGATTGCAAATTCCATCTACCCCCGTTTCAAAAAATTTCACCCACAATCTTGCTTAACAAAATGACCTTCTGGTGAAACCCAAATGCTTGAACAATCACCCACAATCCTGTTTAATAAATGGATAAATAATAAAACACCCACAAGCCTGCTTAACAAAAGGGCGGGGTGCCAGATGATCTCGGGAGGCGGTTGGCATAATTCCATGCAAATTAAGATCCGGGGACGAAATTCGTGTGATCGCACCCAGCCGGAGTCTGTCGATTGTTGCACAGAATCAGCGGGAGGTCGCGACAAAGCGATTTGCAGAGATGGGGTTGAAGGTTACTTTCGGAAGACATGTGGAAAAGACACGGTACCTGAAAAAAAGTGTGAATCCACCGGGGATTCACACTTTTGCCGCTTTCAGGGATCAATCGCCGTCAAACAGGTCGCCGAGACCGCCCAGGATGCTGCCTTCCCCGGTACGATGACCGCCGCCTTGCGGAGCGGCTGCAAACACGCGGCTTGCCAGACGGCTAAAGGGCAGGGATTGGACCCATACTTTTCCCGGGCCGCGAAGAGTGGCAAAAAACAGACCTTCTCCTCCGAACAAGGCGGTCTTGACCCCGCCGACGAACTCGATGTCATAGTCGACTTCTTTCGTAAAGGCAACCAGACAACCGGTGTCAATCCGCAGCAGCTCGCCTGGCTGCAGCTGTTTTTCGTAAATGGTCCCGCCTGCGTGAACGAATGCCAGACCGTCTCCTTCAAGTTTTTGCATGATAAAGCCTTCACCGCCGAAGAAGCCGGTTCCCAGCTTGCGCTGGAGCTCTATTCCCACGGATACGCCTTTTGCCGCGCAGAGGAAAGAGTCTTTTTGGCAAACTACCTTACCGCCAAGCTCACTTAGATCCAGCGGAACGATTTTGCCGGGATAAGGGGCCGCAAAGGATACGTGGCGCTTGCCCTGTCCGGCATTGGTAAACACGGTCATGAAGAGACTTTCACCAGTCAGCAGCCGTTTTCCGGCACTGAACAACTTGCCCATAATCCCTTTGTTCTCCTGGGAGCCGTCGCCGAAGATGGTTTCCATGCTGATGCCGTCTTCCATCATCATCAGCCCGCCGGCCTCCGCAACGACACTTTCCTGCGGGTCCAGTTCAATCTCAACAAACTGCATGTCATCTCCGTGAATCTTAAAATCGATTTGATGCGCGTTCATCTAACATTCCTCCCTCAATAAATTAATGTTTTCTACGTTTTTCTCGCTCTATCACAATATTTCATCTTTGACGTACGAAGCACCCATGGATAATATTTG
>NZ_BDUF01000009.1 GCF_002335525.1 Effusibacillus lacus | reverse complement strand
TTAATTCTGTTGTTGTCAGTGTAATCGTCTCCTGTCCCATGGTGACATTTTCACAGACGAGTTACAGGGTGACAATATCACAGAACAACTACAAGAAAGATAATATATACTTGACAAAAATTTTGTTTTATGGTATTATTAATTTTTTATATGTTGATTTTAGTTTGAGGTTTGATATACTTCTTTTTAGAATGCTAACCCTTCGGATTTCTGAGAGGATTACGCTCTAAAAAGGAGGATATGATGAAAGAAAACCAAGTTAGCCTTACTGCAATAATGACCGCCTACATTCGTGCCTTACATGCCATGAATGATGCACCCAAAATCTTTGATGACTTTCTGGCCTATAGTTTGATACCGGAGGAGAGACGTGTACTCATTGAACAAGGTTTTACTAGGGCTCTCCAGCTTAATGATCCCGAGGGTACTGTGTCGTACTCCGACCAAACGACTACCTTAGCGTCCTTATTGCAAGCCATGGGGTTACCCAATGTCCTTAGCCGTTCACGGTATACGGAGGACAACCTTGAACAGGCTGTAAAACAAGGGATGCAGCAGTATGTGATACTCGGGGCAGGGATGGATACTTTTGCTTTTCGTCGTCCGGATTTGCTAGGGCAGCTTCAGGTGTTCGAGGTTGACCACCCGGCCACACAAGCCTTTAAACGTAATCGACTGGCTGAGTTGGGATGGGAAATTCCGCCAAACCTGCACTTCATACCGGTGGACTTCTCGAAAGAAAGTCTGGCAGAGGCACTCAAGGGATTATCGTACGACCCGCAGACCAAAAGCTTCTTTAGCTGGCTTGGTGTCACCATGTACTTGACCCAAGACGAGGTGTTCGCAACACTGCGTTCCATTACCGATATTGCCCCTATAGGTAGTACGATTATTTTCGATTACTTTGAACCAGAAGAAGCTGCTCCACATATGCAAGAGATGCGGGAGGATTTACGAAAAATTGGCGAGCCGATAAAAACGACCTTCGACCCGTCAACGCTGGCATTAGACCTCGCAAGTTTAGGATACCGTCTCCATGAGAACTTAAGCCCATCCGATATCCAAGAACGCTATTTCCAGGGACGAACGGACGGCTATTATGCGTGTGAGCATGTACACTTTGCGCAGGCAGTGGTCGAATAGAAAGAAGTTAAATTTTATTCCCCCTATCCGATGTTAGTAATGCCGGGTTGAGTACTCGGCTTTTTTGCTACATAATTTTACCAGAATGTAATAATATTACAAGACAATCAAAACTCCGCAAGATGAAAGATCTCAGGAGTCAGAAGAACTCACCGAAAATGGCTACCATCATGAGATTTATCTTTCAAATGCGAGTAGGACTTCACCAACCAAACTGCGAACCATCTTAAGGCAACCAGTCAAAAGAATTGGAGCTTGAAAGCTGAAATCCGGTCTTCATCGTCAGAACTCACTCTTTGCCGGAAATTCGTAAGGTCTCCCCATGTTTGAGTATCTTCAGTTTCGATTGCGGCAGACCCAAGCGGTCCCATTCAGCCAGTAAGCGCTCCAATGCTTCTTTCGGCGTATCATCCGCCAGTCGAAACGCTCCATAGTGCATGGGAATAAACTGATCCGCCCGCAAGTCCAAATATGCTTTCACCGCTTCCTCCGGAGTCACATGCTGCGCCGACATAAACCATTCCGGTTCGTAAGCGCCGATCGGCATCAATACATAGTCAATGTCAAAGCGTTGCCCGATCTCCTTAAAGCCCCGGAAATACCCACTGTCTCCGACAAAATGCAACGTGCTTCCGGCAGAGGTGATCACCCAACCGCCCCAATGGGACGTGTTGGTATCCCAAGGAGTTCTCCTCGACCAATGTTGTGCGGGGACAAAGTGGAACTCCACTCCTCCGATTCGTTTCTGATCCCACCAGCAAAGTTCTTCCACCTGCCGAAAACCCTTTTTGCGGAACAGCTTACCAAGTCCTTCCGGCACCAAATGCAACGGGTTCCCTTTTAATCCGCGAAGGGAGGCAAAGTGCAAATGATCATAATGACTATGCGAAATGAGCACCACATCTATGTCCGGCAATTCAGCCAAATGTATCCCGGGAGGAGCCAGTCGTTTTTCAAATCCCATGCGATTGGCCCAAACAGGATCTGCCAGAATGTTTAACCCGGACATCTGCAGCAATAAAGTCGAATGACCAATCCAGGTGATGGTGCCCGCGCTTCGATTCATCCGTAAGAAATCTGTCTCTACATTTTCCGCCTGCGGTATCCTAAACGAAAAGTCCTTGTTTTTCAATTTCCTTTCCTTTTGCCAGCGGAGCATGTCTTGGAAACTTCCCGTTTTCCCAACGTTGTCCAGATTGTGATAGCGTTTCGTTCCTGCCATAGATTGAGACTCGACCACCTTAGACATACAATTTATAGAGAAAAAAGCCCGCCAAAGCGGACTTTCCTGCATTCTTACATATTTCTTCTATATTGTCCTCCCACTTCGTACAGCGCTTGGGTAATCTGGCCAAGTGAGCAGTACTTCACTGTCTCCATCAGTTCTTCGAAGATGTTGCCGCCGTCCTGAGCCACCTGCTGCAGGCGCTTTAACATCTGAGGAGCACGATCCTTGTTGCGCTCCTGGAATTCCCGCAGATTGGCGATCTGCAGTTCTTTCTCCTCCTTTGAGGCCCTTGCCAGTTCGATCTTTGGCGGTTCGTAATCTTCCGCCAAGGTGGCCGGGTTCTCAAAGGTATTGACCCCGATAATCGGCAGTTCCCCACTGTGTTTCAGCTGCTCGTAATACATCGATTCTTCCTGGATCTTTCCGCGCTGGTACTGGGTCTCCATGGCTCCCAGAACCCCGCCGCGGTCGCTGATTCGCTGGAATTCAGCCAGAACCGCCTCTTCCACCAGATCGGTCAACTCTTCAATGATGAACGCCCCCTGCAGCGGATTCTCATTTTTCGCCAAGCCAAATTCCTTGGTGATGATCATCTGAATGGCCATGGCACGGCGGACCGATTCTTCCGTCGGAGTGGTGATTGCTTCGTCATAAGCATTGGTATGCAAACTGTTGCAGTTGTCATAGATGGCAAGCAGCGCCTGCAGAGTCGTCCGTATGTCGTTAAAATCAATTTCCTGGGCGTGCAGGGAACGACCGGAGGTCTGGATATGATACTTGAGTTTCTGTGAACGCTCGTTGCCGCCATACTTGTTCTTGATTACGGTTGCCCAGATTCTGCGCGCCACCCGCCCCATGACGGCATATTCCGGATCCATGCCGTTGGAGAAGAAGAACGACAGATTTGGGGCAAAATCGTCGATGTGCATACCCCGGCTCAGGTAATATTCCACATAGGTAAACGCGTTGGACAGGGTAAAGGCCAGCTGGGAAATCGGGTTGGCGCCCGCTTCCGCGATGTGATAGCCCGAAATGGACACCGAATAATAATTGCGCACCTTGTTGTCGATAAAATACTGCTGAATGTCCCCCATCATTCGCAAAGCAAATTCGGTTGAGAAGATGCAGGTGTTTTGTCCCTGATCCTCTTTCAGGATATCGGCCTGCACCGTACCCCGGACATTGGACAGTGTATAGGCTTTGATCTTTGCGTATTCATCCGCATCCGGTTGCCGCCCGTTTTCCTCGACAAACTTTTCCACCTGTTGTTCGATGGCGGTGTTCATATACATCGCCAGAATGATTGGCGCAGGTCCGTTAATCGTCATGGATACGGAAGTGGAAGGATGACAAAGATCGAATCCGGCATAGAGTTTTTTCATATCGTCAAGAGAGCAGATTGATACCCCTGATTCGCCAATCTTTCCGTAGATGTCGGGCCGGTAGTCCGGATCGTTGCCATACAGGGTAACCGAATCAAATGCGGTGGACAACCGCTTGGCTTGGTCGTTCTTGGAGAGGTAATGGAAACGGCGGTTGGTCCGTTCGGGAGTGCCCTCCCCGGCAAACTGCCGCTTCGGATCTTCTCCTTCCCGCTTGAATGGGAATACGCCTGCCGTGTAAGGGAACTCGCCCGGGACGTTTTCCTTCAGACTCCATTTCAAGATTTCTCCCCAATCGGCAAAATCGGGCAAAGCAATCTTAGGTATGCGCAACCCTGATAAAGAGGTCGTGTACAGTTTTGTGCGGATTTCCTTGTCACGGACCTTGGTTACAAACTCGTCCTGCCTGTATGTTTCCTTAAGGGAAGGCCAATTTTCCAGAATCTGTTTGCATTCCGGATGAAGTTTGCTTTCGAAGTGGTTGATCTGTTCATTCAGCGCTTTCAGAAGTTCCGGGTCCGTATTGATTTGCGCAAGCGTTTCCTTCGCTCCGTTCAATTGGAACAGCTTGCGCGCAATCGCCACCTGTTCTTCCGTAAACTTTTTGTATTGGCGGACGGTGTTTACAATTTCAGCCAGATAGAGAGTCCGCTCAGGCGGCACAATGTAATTTTTCCTGCTGCTTGTTTCTTTGATCTCGAGGGAGGACTTCCATTCGGTGCCGCACTTCCTGTTAATGGTGTCAATCAGTGCACGGTACAACACATTGGTTCCCGGATCGTTGAATTGACTGGCGATTGTTCCGTAAACAGGCAGTTCTTCATCTTTCGCATGAAACAGGTTATGGTTGCGTTGATACTGCTTCCTGACGTCACGCAGCGCGTCTTCCGAACCTTTGCGTTCAAACTTGTTGATGGCTATCAGATCCGCATAATCCAGCATGTCGATCTTCTCAAGTTGGGAAGGAGCGCCAAACTCCGAAGTCATCACATACATCGCCACATCGGCAACTTCTGTGATCCCCGCATCCCCTTGGCCAATTCCCGAGGTTTCCACGATAATCAGGTCAAATCCGGCCGCCTTCACCACATTGATCGCATCGATGATGGCCGAGGACAGTTCAGACTTCGATTTGCGGGTAGCCAATGAACGCATGAACACACGGGGGTTGTGGATCGAGTTCATGCGGATGCGGTCGCCAAGCAGGGCCCCACCCGTTTTTTGCTTGGACGGGTCTACCGACAGAATCGCTACCGTTTTGTCCGCAAAGTCGTTCAGGAAACGGCGAACCAGTTCATCTGTCAAGGAGGATTTTCCCGCTCCTCCGGTGCCTGTAATACCGATGACCGGAACGTTCCCGGCCTTTTCCTTAACCGCAGACAGAATCGCCTCAGCTGTTGGAGCGGACTCGGAAACATTGGCATTTGCCAGAGAATCCGCAGCGTTGTCAACTTCTCTTGCCTGGACTGCATCTTCAGCCAATGTGATCAGCCTGGCAATGACCAGGGAGTTTTTCTCCTGTAACTGTTGCATTTCATCTTTAAGATCACGAACGGTCGGAAAATCGGTATGTTCCAGCATGTGATTGATAATGCCCTGCAATCCCATTCGCCGCCCGTCATCGGGTGAATAGATCTTTGTGATACCGTAAGTCTCCAGCTCCCGGATCTCCTCGGGAACAATCACTCCGCCTCCGCCGCCGAAAATTCGGATATGCCCCGCTCCTTTTTCCTGCAACAGGTCATACATATACTTGAAGTACTCCATATGACCGCCCTGGTAGGAACTGACGGCTATCCCCTGCACATCCTCCTGAATGGCTGCGTTTACAACTTCCTCCACAGACCGGTTATGGCCGAGATGGATGACTTCCGCACCGGAAGCCTGCAGAATCCGGCGCATAATGTTGATGGACGCGTCATGTCCGTCAAACAAACTGGACGCCGTTACAAAACGGATCTTGTGTTTTGGGCGATAAACAAATGTTTCCATAGTCCCCTCCTCAACTTCCCTTTCCTGAAATCCACCAAACAACCGGTAGAAACAAGGCATAATTCCCTTACCCTTGCATCCCCTGCAGTATCAATGAAGTCTGGTGATCGATATATTGATCCAGCGTATAGTGCCGGCTTAAAACCCAGCGACGAAACGCCCACATCTGTCCCAATACCACGATGTTATGGGCCATCAGCTTGACGGAATCCGGTTCCAGCACCAGTGACCCGTCTTTGATCCCCCGCTCGAGGATTCTTTCAAACCTGCTTGTAATCTCCTCTTCCTTTGCCAGAACATATCGAAGCATGTCACCCGGCAGTGACTTCATTTCCTGATAAATCAGCAGGACATAATCCTGCATCCCGTCCATCACACGATAGAAGTATCGAATGGCATTGACCAGCGTTTCTCGGCCATTCCGCCCGTGTGTCATCTCTTCATCCAGCTTCTGCTCCACGTCGGAGTGGATAAAATCACAGACCAGATACAGAACGTCTTCTTTCGATTGAATGTACTCATACAGGGTTCCGATGCCAATCCCGCTTTCCCTGGCAATCTCCCGGGTGGTTGTCTTGTGAAACCCCTTCTCTACAAACAAGTCGACAGCGGCTCTGATAATCTGGCCCCGCCGGATCTTCACCAATTCCGGATCCTTAACCAGTGAAGGGATCGATTTTGTCTTGGCCACTCCAACTCCCTCTCCTCATCTGCCCGGCAAAACCGGCGTACTGTGCAATCACCTGAATCCAGAACTCGACCGAGCGCTCGTTCAGGTCTCTGCTACTATAGTAATCGGTTTTTCAAGCATCCGTCAATATTAGGGAATGGAAAAACGGGAAATCAGCGATACTGGTAGCGGGGAAGGAGGTGGAAATTCATGGCACGAATCATCGGCGAGAGGCAAAGATGCCAGGGAAATGAATCAGGATGAAGCGCTGTTTCCCATGAAAATTTGGACAGAAGGTGTTTAGCACAAAATGCACCATGCAAAGAATGATACGGTCACTCTCGCAAGGTGCATTTTTACTCAGTGTTTTGCATTTGCTTGTTTAAGGGTCAAGCGCGCATGTAAGTATTCGTCTTCCTCAATCAGCTTCATTTCGTAAAGATCTTCCAGTTCCAATTCCATCAGTACCGCATCGTCCAGTTCGTTGCCGGTATAGATGTAAATGTTGAAGCGTTTCAACAATTGACGCACTTCGTACAGTGACTTATTCATGCCAGGAAATAGCGGTCTTCGGCAAAAGCCTCGCCGCCCCGTGCTTCTTCAAAGGCTTGCAAAAGATCCTTTACGGTCATTCGCTGTTTCTGTTCCTGTGCTATGTCCAGAACGATCCGTCCTTCATGCATCATCAGCAGACGGTTGCCGAGCGTGAGCGCCTGCTCCATGTTGTGGGTAACCATCAGGGTGGTCAGATGATGTTGATCTACCACTTTTTTGGTCAATTCAAGAATCAGTCGAGCCCTCTTCGGGTCAAGTGCTGCCGTATGCTCATCAAGCAGCAGGATTTTCGGTTTGGTAAAAGTGGCCATCAGCAGACTAAGCGCTTGCCTTTGACCGCCCGAAAGAAATCCCACCTTTGTCTTCAGACGGTTTTCCAGCCCTTGATCCAGGATCTCCAGCTGCTCTTGAAACAGTTTTCGTTTTCGGTTGTTTACACCAAGAGAAAGGGAACGTCGCTGTCCGCGTGCGTAAGCGATCGCCAAATTCTCTTCGATTGTCATGTTGGGAGCGGTTCCCGCCATCGGATCCTGAAATACGCGTCCGATGTATTTAGCCCGTTGATGTTCTCCCAATTTGGTAACGTCCACTCCGTCAATCGTCACGGTTCCCTGATCCGGAATCAGTCCGCCGGAGATAATGTTCATCAATGTGGACTTTCCGGCCCCGTTACTGCCGATCACGGTGACAAAATCACGCGGAGCCAGGTGCAGGTTAATGTTTTGCAGGGCGATTTTTTCATTGACTGTTCCTGCGTTAAACACTTTATCAACTTGTGAAATCTTTAGCACGTTATCGCCCCCCCATTGCTTTGCTGCCCTTTTTCCAAGCGCCTTTCATGATTGTCGGCAGAGTCAGCGCAATGATGACCAGGAAGGCGGTAATCATCTTCATGTCCGAGGGAGACAACCCGGAGCGCAGCGCGAATGCAATTACCAGCCGGTAAACGATTGAGCCCAGAATCACCGCCATTGTCGCACGTACGATTGTGGGATTTCCAAACAGGACCTCCCCCACAATCACCGAGGCAAGACCGATCACAATCATGCCGATTCCCATCCCGACATCCGCGAAACCTTGGTACTGTGCCACCAGCGCACCCGACATCGCCACCAACGCGTTTGACAAACTCAACCCGATAATTGTCGCGGTATCGGTATTGGCTCCAAAAGAGCGGATCATTGTCGGATTGTCGCCGGTTGCCCGAACGTCCAGACCCGTGTCGGTATGCAGGAACCAGTCGATCAACAGTTTCACGAGTGCTACGACTACCAGGAAGACGATCGCTGTACCCGTAAACAATGTAATACCCGCAATCGCGATATCAGGCAGCCGCAGATCCTGTATCATCGTATAGAGTGTGTCTTCCCGCAACAGCGGCAGATTCGCCCGCCCCATAATCCGAAGGTTTATGGAATACAGAGCGATCATCGTCAAGATTCCGGCCAACAGACCGTTTATTTTTCCTTTGGTGCTTAAGATTCCCGTGAAAGCTCCAGCCCCCGCTCCCGCCACCATCGCAATGAGGGTGGCGAGAAAAGGATTGAAACCGTCTATGATGAGCTTTGCGGCCAAAGCTCCTCCCAAGGCAAAGCTTCCGTCTACCGTCAGATCCGGGAAATTCAATATTCGAAAGGTCAGATAGACCCCCAAAGCCATGATGGCAAATAACAGTCCCTGTTCGACTGCGCCGTTGATTGCAATCCCCATGTTGTCCTCCCCCGGAAAAACTCAGCGCCATTCCTTTACTACTTCTCAATAACCTCGTTTGCACGGCCCAGCAGCGATTGGGGAATTGTCACGCCCATCCTCTCAGCGGCCTTTTTGTTGATGACCAGTTTCATTTGCGACTGTTTCTCGACAGGCATATCGGCAGGTTTGGCTTGACCCTTCAGAACTTTGGCAGCCATGTCCGCTGTCTGCTGGCCAAGCTTGGTATAATCGATGCCATAGGTTGCGATGGCTCCGCTTTTTACGGTGTTCTCCTCGCCCGCAATCACAGGAATTTTGTTCGCTTCGGCAACGGCAAGTACGGCGGATATGGAAGACACGACCGTGTTGTCAGTCGGCACATAAATCGCATCAACCTTGCCCACCATGGACTCGGCCGCCTGCTTCACCTCAGTCGCAGTTGTGATTGCCTTCTCAACAATCGTCAAGCCCAGTTTCTGGGAAGCGGCCTTTGCCAGATCGACCTGTACCTTGGAGTTCGCTTCGCCTGAACTGTAAATCACGCCAACAGTCTTGGCTCCCGCCTTCAATTCTTTCAGCAGCTGAAGCTGCTCCTCCACCGGATTCATATCGGTAGTACCGGTTACGTTGCCGCCCGGCTTCTCCATGGTTTTCACCAGACCCGCCACAACAGGGTCCGTTACCGCCGTAAACAGAATCGGAGTGTCTTTCAATGTTTGTGCTGCAGCCTGTGCTGTCGGAGTGGCAATCGCCAACACCAGGTCCACCTTGTCACCCTGGAATTTCTGGGCAATCGAGATGGCTGTATCCATGTTTCCTTGAGCGCTTTGCTTGTCGTAAACCACATTCTTCCCTTCCACAAAACCGTTTTTGGCCATTTGTTCGATGAAACCGTTGCGGGCTGCGTCCAATGCCGGATGTTCAACGATCTGAACGATTCCGATTTTGACTTGTTTCTCCGGCTGGCCGGATGAGGCCGGAGCCGGTTGGGTAGAGGCGCCTTTTTGCCCGCACGCTGTGAAGGTTAAAAGCGCTAAAGCAGAAGTGAATGCCAAAGAAATCATTTTGTTTTTTTTGCTGGAAAACATGTGAAGGACCCCCTTTATTTACTTGTAATAGTAGTATCATACCACGCCCGTTTGATTTTTGGGTTATTGAAAACTTTATTCGGATATCACTTGAGGATTTCTTTTGCCTGGTTTTTTAATTCGTCGGAAAGTGTCAGACCAAATGCGGCTGCCGCTTTCTCATGAATCGTCAGGTTTACTTCCCTGGTCACTTCCACGGGCGTATCGGCAACTTTTTGGCCTTTCAGGATCCGGGCCACCATTTCACCCGTTTGCTTGCCCACCTTGTAATAGTCGATTCCGTAGGTTGCAACAGCTCCACGCTTGACAGTATCAATGTCCGAAGCAAATACCGGAATCTTGGCCTTCTGTGCCGGAGTCAATACCCCTTCCACCGAGGCTACCACAGTATTGTCTATTGGAATGAAAATGGCCTGCGCTTTGTCGACCAGGGTTTGCGCCGCCAGTTGAACCTCATTTGAACTGGTGATGCCCGCTTTGAATACCTCGATCCCTTTTTTGCGGGCCGCTTCTTCCATTTCTTTCACCTGCACCTCCGAATTCACCTCGGAGGTGGTATAAATAATTCCCAGCTTTTTGAGGGAAGGGAGAAATTTTTGGATCAATTCCAACTGTTTGTCCATGGACAGTTTATCGGAAGTTCCTGTCACATTCTTGTCGGGTTTGTCCAATGATCCTACCAGTTGCGCCGAGACGGGATCCGTTACGGCGCTGAAAACCACTGGTTTGTCCTGAATCGTTTTCGCTGCCGCCTGAGCGGAAGGGGTCGCAATTGCTACCACTATGTCTTTCTTGTCGGAAGCAAATTTTTGAGCGATGGATACGGTATTGCTCATATCACCATGCGCGTTTTGATAGTCAATCACCAGATTCTTTCCATCCTGATAACCCGCTTCCGCCAGACCGTCAACAATTCCTTTCCGAACAGAATCAAGGGCCGGGTGTTCCACGAATTGGGTAAGGCCTAACGAAATCGTCTTTTCCTGCTTGGCGGTCGATCCGCCGTTGGATGTTTTCGCTGCAGGCTGACCGCCTGTATTTGAACCGCATGCCGCCAATGCAAATGCCAATGTTCCGGACAGCAGCAAACCTAAACCTTTTCTCAAGCTGAACTCTCCTCTCGACAACTCTCTATTCTATTATGCAAAAGTGAATTCGAGTCAGGCTCCCAAATAGGCCTTCTTCACTTCTTCCGACTCCGCCAATTCAATTGCGTTTCCTGACAGGACTATCTTTCCTGTTTCCAATACATAAGCCCGGTGTGCAATCTTCAGAGCCTGGTTCGCATTTTGCTCAACCAGCAGAACAGTTGTGCCCGATTGGTTAATCTCCTGAATGATACTAAAGATCTCTTGCACCAACAAGGGTGCGAGGCCCATTGAAGGTTCGTCAAGCAACAGAAGCTTTGGACGAGCCATTAATGCCCGGCCGATGGCCAGCATTTGCTGCTCGCCGCCCGACAGGGTCCCGGCCTGCTGTTTGCGGCGTTCCTGCAAGCGGGGAAAACGTTGATACACTTTCGCCAGGTCGGTTTTGATTTCGGTGTCTTTGCGCAAGTAAGCACCCAGTTCGAGATTTTCCTCCACCGACATGTTGGCGAATACACGTCGGCCTTCAGGACAATGGATCAATCCCAGTTTGACAATCTCCTGCGCTTTGTTGCCGGCAATCGATTTCCCCAGAAACTCGATGTTGCCAGTCCTTGGCTTCAACAAACCGGAAAGTGTTTTCAACAGAGTTGACTTGCCCGCTCCGTTTGCCCCGATCAAAGAAACAATCTCCCCAGCTTCGACAGTCAGGCTGATCCCTTTCAGTGCGTGAATCGCACCATAATAGACGTTGATGTTGTCCACCTTCAGCACCTTATCTACGCCTCCTGTCCCAGATATGCTTCAATGACTTTCGGATTGTTCTTGATCTCATTCGGTGTACCCTCGGCAATCAACATTCCCCGATCCAGCACATAGATTCTTTCACAGACACCCATTACAAGCGACATGTCATGCTCGATTAACAAAATTGTCAGATCAAACTCCTGTCGAATCCACTGAATAAGATTCATCAGATCATGTGTTTCTTGCGGGTTCATGCCTGCAGCCGGTTCATCAAGCAGGAGCAGTTGCGGACGGGCCGCCAAAGCGCGGGCGATCTCCAGCCGGCGTTGTTCCCCATAGGGCAAATTTTTGGCAAGTTCATCCTTTTTCCCGTCCAATTTAAAGATCTTCAGAAACTCGACGGCTTTTTCTGTCATCTCCGCCTCACCCCTGAAATGAGACGGAAGCCTCAATACGGAAGAGAACACCGAATGCTTGGAATGCTGGTGATACGCGATTTTTACATTGTCCAAAACTGACAGGTTGCCAAACAATCGAATATTCTGGAACGTGCGGGCTGCACCTTTTTGCGTGATCTGATAGGGTTTGCTGCCGCCCACAGACACACCGTTCAAAAGAATTCGCCCTTCCGATGGCTCGTATACACCCGTCAAAAGATTGAACAAAGTGGTTTTTCCGGCACCGTTGGGTCCAATGAGCCCAACCAATTCCCCTTTGCGGATCTGCATGGAAACGTCGGAAACAGCTTTTAATCCTCCAAAGGTACGGCTGGCGTTCTGTACATCAAGAAGGAATGTTTGTTGTGCCATCTTGTACCCCTCTTTTCTTCAGAAAGTTGAAGGTTATTTCGCGTGTTCCCAGCAGTCCTTGCGGACGGAAAATCATGATCAGGACCAGCAATCCCGAATAAACAAGCATCCGGATCTCCGGCCACTCCTGAAGCCATGTATAAAGTAGAGTCAAGACAATGGCACCCACAATGGAACCGGATGTGCTTCCAAGGCCTCCCAAAACCACTATGACAAGAATTTCAAACGATTTGAGGAAATTGAAGCTCTGCGGAGTCAGGATATAGAACATATGCGCCGACAAACCGCCTGCCACACCCGCAAAAAACGCTCCGATAACAAACGCCATCACTTTATACATGGTTGTATTGATACCCATTGCCTCTGCCGCTATCTCGTTCTCTCGAACGGAAATGCAAGCCCTGCCATGGGTGGAATTGACAAAGTTATTGATCACCACGACGGTAATCAAAGTCCAAACAAACACCCAGGTCCAGTTGGTTTCATTCGGGATGCCGCTCAAACCGGCGGCGCCGCCTACGTAATCGGTATTGATCCAAATAATCCGGATGATTTCTCCAAAGCCAAGCGTTGCAATCGCAAGATAATCGCCTTTCAGACGCAAAGACGGAATTCCTATGATCATGCCTGCTGCAGCTGCGGCCAATCCGCCAAGTATCAGAGCCACTACAAATGGCAAATCAAAGTCGAGCGTCAAAATGGCAGACAGATAGGCGCCAATGGACATGAAGCCTGCGTGGCCAATCGAGAACTGCCCGGTTATGCCGTTAATCAGATTCAGCGATACCCCAAGAATAATATTAATGCAGATGAGGATGAGTGTTGTTTTGGTCTGGTCGTCCAGCACCCCGGTCTCAATCAGCAACTGGCATGCCGCGTAGATCAAAACACTAATAACGATTCCGGTCCAGAAACTTTTGTTTTGCAAGCGCATCCGTTGTCACCTACACTTTCTCGCGAACATTCTTGCCAAAGAGGCCCGACGGTTTAAAAATCAGGATCCCGATCAGAATGGCAAATGCAACTCCATCCCGCCACATTGAATACCCAACGGATGAAACACCCGTCTCGATTACTCCAAGCAGCAAACCTCCGACAAAAGCGCCCGGAATGATCCCGATTCCTCCGAGAACTGCTGCGACAAATGCTTTGAGTCCCGGAATAATTCCCATAAAGGGATCAACCGAGCTGTACGTCATTCCGAAAATGACTCCACCTGCTGCCGCGAGCGCGGACCCTACTGCAAAAGTCGCTGAAATTGTAGTATCCACATTGATTCCCATCAAACGGGCCGCTTCCTGATCAAAGGACACCGCCCGCATCGCTTTGCCGATTTTGGTACGGTGGACAACGAACTGCAAAATGACCATCAGTGCGACTGTCACCAAAAGAATCATGATCTGGTTCGAATCAATCTGAACCCCGAAAATCGTATACTGTGTCTTCTCAATAATTTCGGGAAACCCTTTGACCTGTGGTCCGAGAAAATATACCATCAAGTATTCAAGCATGAAAGAAACCCCGATAGCGGTAATCAGAACAGCAATACGGGAAGCGTTACGCAGAGGTTTGTATGCAGTTCTTTCAATCACGATGCCCAGAAGGGCACTTGCAATCATCGAAACCAGCAAAGCAATCAGAAAGATTGCGATTTTGCTTTGCATTCCCTGCGCTTCAAGTGCCTGTACCGAGAATAAACCAACAAATGCCCCCACCATAAACACGTCGCCGTGCGCAAAGTTGATCAGCTTGATAATCCCATATACCATCGTATACCCTAGTGCAATCAGTGCATAGATGCTTCCGACTGAAATTCCGTTGATGATCTGCTGAATAACGTAGTCCATACGGGATTACACCTCTCCCCCATTTAAGAATAAAAGGGGGACCCAGGATCCCCCTCCTTGTGATTAAGGATTGACCTTTGTTTTGAAAGTTTGTTTGCCGTCCTTCATTTCGATAATAACTGCAGATTTGACCGGATTGTGTTTCTCGTCATAGCTGATGACACCGGAAGCCGCTTTGTAGTCTTTAATGGATGCCAAAGCATCTTTGATCTTGGTTCCGTCCGTGCTGTTTGCTTTCTTGATTGCTTCCGCGATCAGTTTAACTGAATCATAACCGAGAATCGCAAATCCGTCCGGGGTTTTGTTGTACTTTTTCTTGAATGCCTCAACAAACGCTTGCACTTCGGGAGTCTTGTCGTCAGCCGCATAGTGGTTCGTGAAGAATGTGTTTTTCAGATTGTCGTTGCCGGCAATCTTTGCCAGTTCTGCGCTGTCCCAACCGTCACCGCCCAGGAACGGAACGGTAATGCCCGCCTCACGGCCCTGCTTGATGATTTTGCCGACTTCTTCATAATAGCCCGGAACGTAGATAACATCCGGTTTCTTGTCCTTGATGCGTGTCAGGACCGCTTTAAAATCGGTATCCCTTTTCTGGTAGTTTTCTTCGGCTACAACCTGCCCACCCAGTTTCGTAAACTGTTCCTTAAAGGACTTGGCGAGACCTTTTGAGTAGTCGTTGGAACTGTCGGTATAGATGGCAGCGGTCTTTGCTTTCAAATCATTGATAGCAAACTTTGCCGCCACAGTTCCCTGGAACGGGTCAATGAAGCTTGCACGGAAAGCAAATTCGTTGAGCTTGCCGCTTCTTTCGTCAACTGTGACTTTTTCAGCCGTTCCCGAAGGAGAAATGAACGGCACTTTTTTCTCTGTAACCGCCGGAATCATTGCTACCGAGTTGCCGGATGTTGCAGCGCCCACAATGGCAACCACTTTCTCGGAGAGAAGTTTTTGCGCTGCGCGGATTGACTCTTCATTCTTCGAAGCGTTGTCCGCTTCAACCAGTTCAAGCTTTTTCCCGAGCACCCCACCGGCATTGTTAATTTCTTCAATCGCCAGTTTCGCGCCGTCGCGGGCAGATGTTCCGTAGGACGCCACGTCTCCCGTCAATTCGAGGTTGGCGCCGATTTTAATCGTTTCACCGCCGGAAGCTCCCCCCGCATTATTGCTGGTCGCGGCCGGTTTGTTTCCGCCGCATCCTGCCAGCGCACCGAATGCCAGGGTCATAATGGCTGTCACCGCAATAAGCTTTTTCTTCAAGTCGACTACCCCTTTCTTTTTGAAAAAAATAAACTCCCAAAGTCTGAATAATCCTAGAAATCATACTACATGATCAGAAACAAACAATCACCTCCTATTTTTCGTTGTTGTTAGATATTAGATTTAATTATCGCAACCATACTAATCAAATCTCATAAATCTATATTTGTACAAAAATTTATACTTTTGCTAGTAATTATATTTTCTATTTTTTGTAAAATTATCTTATAAAGTATATCCCCAAGATTATAAGGAGGGTCCCGAGTACTTTCATCCCGTTCATGGTTTCCCCCCAAACAAAGGATGCGCTGACGGTGGCAATCACAACCTGCAGGGAACTGATCAATGGAATCAACCGGCTGATTTCACCATGCTGCAGTGCTTTGAAATAAAACATTTGTGCCAACAAACCGCTTAACAGACCGGCAATCGCCAAAAATAACCAGGATTGTTTATTTAATGAAAAAACTTGCTGGAACTGACCGGATTCGAGTCCAACTGCCAGCAAGGCGACCGACACAACAAGGGATTGCACCAGAAGGGTAAAGTAGGGAGATGTGTGAAGCACTCCCCATTTTTCAAACAACGGCGCGATACCCCAAGATAACGCGGCCAATACGGCAAACAAGAAACTTGATTCTGCCAATGGACAACCTCCTCATATTCATACTGATAGAATTGTATGAGAAGGTTGTCCATAGTATTATTGGATTAAGTGTGATTGGAAAGGATGTCATGGATTGGATAACCGGCAGAGCAATCTGTTTCAGATATGGTTTCAGGCGATTCGTTTTCCATCCTTGACTGCGGGTCTGATCCCAGTCATGTTGGGTGGAGCATTTGCTGTGATAGATCGGGCTTTTCAAAGCGTACCGTTTCTCCTTGCATTGCTTGGCAGTATGCTGTTGCAGGCGGGAACCCATCTGCTCAACGATTATTATGATGACCTGTCAGGAGCCGACAGGGGCGAATTTGTTACAGGCAATGCGATCCAAAGAGGACTGCTTACTCCAAAGCAAGTGTATATGGCCGGCCTGATCTGCTTTTTGCTGGCTCTCCTGCCAGGACTTTATTTGGTGACTAAAGTAGGGAGCGGAGTTTTATGGTTCGGGCTGGCCGGTTTCATTCTCGGCTATTGCTACAGCGGAGGACCGTTTCCCCTTGCCTACAGGGGGTTCGGGGAACCTGCCGTCTTTTTGGCGATGGGCCCTCTGCTGGTGCTGGCCACTTACTTTGTACAGGTGGGCACGATCCGCTGGAGCGTTCTTCTCGGCTCAATCCCGGCAGGTCTTCTCGCTGCCGCGATCCTGCACACCAACAACCTGCGCGACAGGGAACAGGATCCTTCCGTCGGGAAGATCACTTTAGCCAATTTGCTGACGGAGAACAATGCCAAGCTGACATTGGCCGGACTTCTCGCAGCAGCCTATGCGATACAGGCTATTCTGGTTCTGTTTGGCGTGATTCCCTTGCTGGCCTTGCTTCCTTTGCTGACTCTTCCTATAGCCGTCAGGGTAATCCGCAGGGCATGGACAAGCCAAACCCCGTTGGAGATCAATCTGGTATTGGGTCTGACGGTTTTGCTGCAGTTATTGTTCGGCATGGCTTATGCCCTTGGGCTGTTTGCCTCCGTTTTGTTTATGTAACAACGACGAAAGGACTGTCTCGTGAACTACTCACCGCCTACGCTGTCGCTTAGAGGCGGGAGCTTCTTGCTTCAACGACCACTGCCTGCAAGTACAGGACTTACACGATCTCCACAAGCGTGACTTCGGCGTGAACCACACCTACGAATACTGGGAACCAGGTTTTCTAGGCGATCATGTTGAGTCCTGCTTGCAGGATATTGATGGCAGCATTGAGATCCCGATCCAGTACAACATGACAATAAGGACATTGATGAATTCGCTCAGACAGATTTTTCTTTACGATTTGTCTGCAATTTGAACATTTTTGAGAAGTATTTTTCGGATTCACTTTGACCAGCGTTTTTCCGAATCTTCGGGATTTGTATTCCAAATAATTTGCTAACCGATTCCAACTTGCATTAGCGATGGACTTGGCAAGCCGATGATTTTTCATCATCCCTTTTACTTGCAGATCCTCGATGCAAATCAGAACGTATTTTTGAACCAATCGGTGGCTGATTTTGTGCAAATAATCTTTTCGTTGATTGCTGATATGGTCATGCAGTTTTTGCAATTGGTGCTTTGCTTTTTGACGATTCTGGCTCCCTTTGTGTTTTTGGCTAAGTCTGCGCTGCAATTTCTTTAGGCGTTTCTCGCTCTTGGTTATCCATCTGGGATTCTCATACTGTTCGCCATCAGAGGTCACAGCAATCTGAAACAGGCCCATATCAATTCCTACAGCAAGCTGGATGTCGGATACAGGTGGTTTGCTGTCAGTTTCGACAGTGAGATTTGTATACCACTTGCCATTTTGGAACTTGACATTGATGATTTTCACTTTTGAGGGGTCAAAGGCTTGGTGGGCATTCAGTTTGATGTGGCCAATCTTGGGGATGTAGATGTATCCTTCCTTACCAAAGTTTCTTCTCACATCACTTTGTGGGATGGTGATTGAGCGAAAGCGAAGTTTATCTTTAAATCGGGGGTATCCTGCACGTTTCTCAAAAAAATTGACAAATGCACGGTCTAACCTCCGTAATACATCTTGCAGCACTTGCGATTGTACCGCTTTATATTCGGGATTAGCCTCTTTGAATGCCGGTAGCATGTTCTGCTGGTCCCGGTAGGTAAGTCCTTTTCCAGTTTCTTTGTAGGAACGAATCCGTTGATCCAGTGCATAGTTGTATAGTTTGCGGCACAGATCGAAGGTGTGGAACAGTTGTTTTTCTTGTTCCGCTGTCGGTCTGATTTCAAAATGCAATACGGAATCCATCCTAAAATCAGATTCGTTCACCTTGTGTTTCAATGTACTTTTTGACAATTTCAACGGGGGCACCTCCGTCGAAAGCAAGCAATAACTTCTCGACCAAAAGTATTCCTTCCAAAGAGACTTTCGAATGACCGGAAATTCTTTTTTGACGAGACGTGAGGAAGCACTTTTATAGGCGTTGATAAATTTTGGATATTTCTGTATTGGGATGAGCCTTGAATAGAATGTGAACATGACCTCGGTCATGATTCCATTCCTGCAACAAGATATGGTAACTTGGTTGTATATACTCTCTCACTTTCAGCATGTACTACTTGGTAGTTTACCACAAAACAATTTGCCATTCATCTCCACCATTAGAAGATGGAGACTTCTGGCGATTTAGGTTAAAGTAGACATATCTACTTGAGAGCACAGCCCTACGGTTTACACTAAGTTATCTTCGTGAAGATGTTCAACGAATGTTTTCCGCCTTTTGCCGATCTTCGACAGAAAGCATGTCTAGGTATTGTTCCGGTATCGGTTGTCCCTTCTTCAATGCTTCCAAAATCTCCACCAGATAGTCCAGGCTATTGCTTTCCGCTTGGCTGCGTGGACTTTCTTGGCTTGCAACTGTGGTCTTCACATTGCTTGCAGGCATGACCGTCTCATTACTTATGGGCACGTTGCTTATGGGCACGGTCTCTTTTTTAACAGAAGCAGCCTGTGTGCTTTCTTTCCCCTCAGACTGTTCATAAGAATCGTAATGGGCTTGTTCCGTTTCGTCTATTGTCATTGCCACGTATCCGACTCCGATTGTAACGACAACAGTCATACAGGAGAGGACAATCCAAAGTTTGTTGCTCCAGTCCTTCGTTTCCGCACGAATGGTTTGAATTGCCATCACCATCGAGAGAAGCGTCAGAACTCCCGATACACCCAACAGCACCAGCATGATGTCACCCTCAACCAGAAGAAATAAGGCACTGACTATTGTCAGTACCTTATTTTTCGTCGTGCTTTATTTTATTCCTGCCGGATTAGCAGACATATTTTGCAGCTTCTATCACTTTTGCGGCAATCTCGCGCTTCAGAGCCACCGTATTGGCCGGGTTGAAGCGGGTAAGCTTCTTGAAGATGGACAATTGGGTACGGAGCATGTCGCCTTCTTCCATCGCGGCCAAGGTTTCGCGGCCAATTGCTTCAAGGCGTGCAAATGCATCGTTGACATAGGCCTTGGTCATGGCTACCTTCAGTTGCGCTTTGTCCACATCTTTGGCAAGTGCCTTCTTGGTACGCAGGATAGCAGATTCCATCGCATAGATTTCAATCATGATATCCGCCAGATTGGCAAGAATTTCTTGTTCTTTGTCAATATTCTGCTGGTATTTCTGAACTGCGAGTCCTCCAACCATCAAGAACGCTTTGCGCGCCTGATCCAACAGCAGTTGCTCATCACCAAGCGGAGATCCGTCAGATATTGCCGGTGCCATTCCCATCAACTCGGATTGCAGCTTCATGGCAGCCTGCATCAAAGGAATGTCGCCCTTCATCGCTTTCCGCAAGAGGGTTCCCGGGATCAACAGACGGTTGATTTCGTTGGTACCTTCGAAAATCCGGTTAATGCGGGAGTCCCGGTACATCTGCTCAATCGGATATTCCTGAATGAATCCGTATCCGCCGTGTATCTGCACGCCCTCATCAACCACATAGTCAAATACTTCCGAACCGAAAACTTTTGCAATGGATGCTTCGATAGCGTACTCTTCAATCAGTTTTGCAGCCGTTCGTCCGCGATCATCCGGATCTGCAAAGTCGGCAAAAGTTTGCTCATAAAGTCCGCCGATCCGGTAAATCAAAGACTCAAGCACATAAGTCTTGATGTTCATTTCTGCCAATTTGGCACCAATCAGGGGGAAGGAGGAAATCGGACGGCCGAATTGTTTCCGCTCGTTGGCATATTGTGCAGACAGTTCAATTGCATGCTTGGATGAACCGACACAGCCATTTCCCAGTTTGTAGCGGCCAATGTTCAGAATGTTAAAGGCGATTACATGACCGCGACCTTCTTCGCCAAGCAGGTTTTCAACCGGAACTTGCGCGTCTTCAAGAATCAAAGGACGGGTGGAAGAAGCTTTGATCCCCATCTTCTTCTCTTCCGGACCTACAGATACGCCCGGGAAGTTTCGCTCAACGATAAACGCGGAGAACTTCTCACCGTCGATCTTTGCATATACGACGAATACATCAGCAAAGCCGGCATTGGTGATGAATTGCTTGGTACCGTTCAGAATCCAGTGCTTGCCGTCTTCAGACAGCTTCGCTGTGGTCTTGGCTCCAAGAGCATCCGAACCTGATCCTGGTTCAGTCAAGGCATAAGCTGCAAGCCATTCACCCGTCGCAAGTTTGGGCAGATACTTTGCTTTCTGTTCTTTGGAACCGAAGTATACGATCGGCAAAGAACCGATACCGACGTGAGCACCGTGAGACAGTGCAAAAGATCCGCCACGGGTGAAGTTCTCCGTAATCAAGCTGGAAGAAATCTTGTCAAGCCCAAGACCATCGTATTCTTCCGGTACATCTGCACCAAGCAGCCCCAATTCTCCTGCTTTCTTCAAGAGTTTTACAGTCAGATCAATATCGAGCTTTTCCAGTTGTTCGCGATGAGGAGCCACTTCCCCTTCCACAAAATCAACCGTTGTCTTGGCAATCATTTTCTGCTCGTCATTGAAATCTTCCGGTGTAAATACGTCACTTGCATCGATTTGCTCAATGATGAAGCTTCCGCCTTTAACCTTGTCTTTCGTTGTCATTGATAATTCCTCCCCCTTAAACTAATTCGAATACACCTGCAGCACCCATGCCGCCACCGATACACATGGACACCACACCGTACTTGCCGTTGCGGCGACGCAGCTCGTTCAGCAATTGAACTGTCAGCTTGGATCCGGTACATCCCAGTGGATGTCCCAATGCAATCGCACCGCCGTTGACGTTGACCTTCTCCATGTCAAGTTCCAGGTGCCGCGTTACATAAACTGCCTGAGACGCAAACGCTTCATTGATTTCAAACAAATCGACATCGTCTTTGGAGATTCCCGCCATCTTCAATGCCTTTGGAATGGCCACTACCGGGCCCACCCCCATGATGTCGGGGTCCACTCCGCCCACCGCAAACGAACGGAATACAGCCAGAGGTTTGAGCCCCAGTGATGCTGCTTTGTCAGCAGACATTACCATGACTGCAGCTGCGCCGTCCGATGTCTGGGAGGAGTTCCCCGCTGTAACAGAACCCTTAACGTGGAACGCGGGTCTCAATTTCGCGAGAATTTCCATGGTGGTTTCCGGACGGACTCCTTCGTCTGTGTCAAAAGTAAACTCCTGCACCTTCACCTTGCCGTCTTCAAAGGATTTGTTTTGCACCTTCACAGGCACGATTTCATCCTTGAATTTTCCATCCTTGATGGCTGCAGCTGCCCGCTGGTGCGAACGAACGGCAAATGCGTCCTGGTCTTCACGGGTCACGTTAAAGCGTTGGGCTACCCGTTCCGCAGTATGGCCCATGGAAATGTAGATTTCCGGTTTGTGTTCAGCCAGCCACGGGTTGGGGGACAATTTATAACCGGTCATCGGTACATGGCTCATGCTCTCGACTCCGCCTGCAATCAGTACTTCCGCCTGCCCAATCATGATTTGCTGGGCCGCCAGTGCTATGGTTTGCAAACCGGAAGAGCAGAAACGGTTCACGGTCATGCCGGAAACTTCGTTTGGCAGACCCGCGCGCTGCGCCACGATCCGGGCCAGGTTGGTTCCCTGTTCACCCTCAGGCATTGCACAGCCGATGATCACGTCCTCGATCTCAGCCGGATCCAGACCGGGAGTTCTGCGTACCAGTTCTTCTATCACAATCCCTCCGAGATCTTCCGGACGAACTTGCCGGAGAGATCCTTTGGGGGCTTTGCCGACTGCAGTGCGGACACCCGCAACAATCACAGCTTCTTTCATCCCGTATCCCCTCCCCTTAGTTACGCAAAGGCTTGCCTTTGGACAGCATGTACTGCATTCTTTCCTGAGACTTCGGTTCTCCGCAAAGGCTCAGGAACGCTTCCCGCTCCAGATCCAGCAGGTACTCTTCCGTTACCCAGGTATTTGCCGGAACACGGCCACCCGCCAGGACGAACGCGATTTTGTCCGCAATCTTCAAATCGTGATCGGAAATGTATCCCGACTCTCTCATCGTCCACGCTCCAAGTTTCATCACAGCATATCCCGGTTCCCCAACCACTCGGATTTTCTTCTTTCTGGG
The DNA here is from genome assembly GCF_002335525.1 of Effusibacillus lacus. NCBI lineage: Bacteria > Bacillati > Bacillota > Bacilli > Caryophanales > Alicyclobacillaceae > Effusibacillus > Effusibacillus lacus. The sequence continues at coordinate 16,996 of NZ_BDUF01000009.1, read as the reverse complement.
AGCCTTATACCCGGCATCTGCCAACGCCAGTGCCACTTGTTTCGCATCATGGATGAGATAGTCATTGTTGACGGTGATTCCGTCTTCACGACGCAGATGTCCAAGTTTCTTCGCCTCCGGACCGGAAGTGGACACCTTCGCCATGGCAATCGTTTCAAATGTCTTGTTGACAAAAGGCTGCAGATCCACGTCCTTCTGATCCTGTACCGCTTCAATGTTGCGGATCAGCAGTTCTTTGTTGCCGCCGCCACCCGGGAGCAAGCCGACACCGACTTCCACAAGGCCGATGTAGCTTTCCGCAGCCGCCTGAATTCGGTCAGCCGGGAAACACACTTCAATGCCACCGCCCAGGGTCATTGTATGCGGAGCCGCAACAACCGGCTTGTCAAGATATTTCAGCTTCATCAGGGTGTCCTGGAACTGCTTGACTGTCCAATTGACGTCATCCCAGTTCTCGTCCTGGATCTCCATCAGGAGCATCATCAGGTTGGCCCCGACGCAGAAGTTCTTGGCCTGGTTGCCAATCACCAGTCCGCGCCAGTTTTGGGAGACTTCATCACATGCCTGGTTAATCATCATTGTGATGTCCGTGCCAATCGCCTGATTGGGCGAATGGAATTCAAGGCATGCGATTCCATCACCAATGTCGATCAGCGATGCCCCAGAGTTGGACTTAATGACCTTTCCCTGCTCTTTAAGGGCTTTCAGATCGATGATTTCTTTCTTCTGTTCAATTCCTTTATACTCCCCCTTCATTGTATAGAAGGATTTGACTCCACTGTCTTTGGCGTAGAAGGAAGTCCTGCCGGAAGCAATCATTTCTTCCACCCAGGCCGGGATGGCCTCCCCTTCTTCCTTCATGCGGGAAACGGACTTTTCCAGACCGATCGCATCCCAAGTCTCAAACGGACCCTGCTGCCAGTTGAAGCCCCACTTCATGGCATTGTCGATGCTGACGATATCTCCCGCAATTTCCTCAACACGCTCAGCAGTATAAAGCAATACACGTTTCAAAACACCCCAGGCAAACAAGCTTGCCGCATCTTGACCGTAAACAAGAGATCGCAGCTTGTCGCGGGTGCTGCCTTGCATCTTGGCCGTTTCCAGGGAAGAGAACTTCGGCTTTTCCTTGGGACGGTATTCAAGGGTATTATAGTCGAGGACCAGAATGTCCTTGCCTTCTTTTTTGTAGAAGCCCTGCTTGGTCTTCTCGCCAAGCCACCCCCGCTGCACCATTTCCTTCATGAATTGGGGCACCACAAAAGTTTCTTTCTCCTGCGGGTCGGTTACGTTGTCATATACGTTGTTGGCAACGTGTACGAATGTATCAAGTCCCACAATATCGAGCGTTCGGAAGGTTGCGGACTTGGGTCGTCCCATGGCAGGCCCTGTAATGGCATCGATATCGTCAATAGAAAGTCCGTTCTTCACCATTTCCTGAACGGTAACCATCAAGCCGTAAGTACCAATTCGGTTGGCAATGAAGTTCACGGTGTCTTTGCAGACCACTACTCCTTTGCCAAGGACACGCTGCCCAAAGTCCACCATGAAATTGACCAGTTCCGGTTTGGTCTCGCTGCATGGAATTACTTCAAGCAGTTTCATGTAGCGCACAGGATTAAAGAAGTGAGTGCCAAGGAAGTGTTGACGGAATTCCGAACTGCGGCCTTCCGACATCCGGTTGATCGACACCCCGGAAGTATTGGAAGATACAAGGATGCCCGGTTTCCAGACCTGCTCGATCTTCTCGAACAACTGCTGTTTGACTGCCAGGTTCTCGACAACCACTTCAATGATCCAATCCACCTCCGACAAGACGTTAAAGTGATCTTCGACGTTGCCTGGTGTAATCAGATCCGCATTCTCGGGCACGTACAACAAAGCCGGCTTAGACTTCAGCAGCTGTTCTTTGCCGCGAATCGCAAAACGATTGCGGACGAGCGGGTCATCCAGAGCCAAACCCCTGCGTGTTTCTTCCTCGGTCAGTTCTTTCGGAACGATGTCAAGCAAATAGGAAGGAATACCAACATTGGCCAAATGGGCCGCAATGCCGGATCCCATGACGCCTGCCCCGATCACTGCCACTTTTTTGATCTTGTAATCCATCCCCAAACCTCCTCTTTGATATATCCATCCCGGAAACGGGACGAATGCGCCCAACGGCGAATCATCCACCCCGCCCAGTTGGCGGTTCGCGTATGGGCCAAACAATGTTTCTGCTATCCGTCCGCAACCGAACGGTTGGAAGGAGCAGTTTTGACTGAATGGTCATTCATATCATAACATACTCCCTGTTTTCAGTAAATACAAAACCTTTTTAAGCCTTTACCTGTTCGGCGACACAAACATACCTACAAAAATCGGAGTCGCCCTACATGGATTTCTATAATTAAAATCTATGTCCAACCGACGAGTGAATCCTTTGTCGGTTATAGAAAAACTCGATGTATTTTGTGGAAGGACTCGATACATGCGTAATCAAAGCAGTTCCCTTGCCGGCTCATGCTGCCAACCATGCCGTACTTGATCATCCGTTCATCTGCATTCGGGAACGCAAGCCGAGTTCAAGTCGGGGAACAGGACTTAGCAGATTTGAAAACGTGTGTTCTGGGATATACACCAAACCACAATCTCCACATATCATACATTAGCCTATCCAAATTGAGAGGTGAAACCAAATGTGGAGTCAACCTAACATGCAGGGGCATTTTGCTGAAGACAGAACAAGAGCCATGCTTTTGCCACCAGAACAACTTGCGGCCCCATCAGAGTCTCTTTCAGAAAAAATGTTTATTGAGCGCTCCCTGACTGAAAATAAAATAAATTTTGGCTTCGTATTATGAAGGAGCATGCACTGTTTCTTGGGAAGGTATGAATCGAAATGATAAAGATTTAATTCAACAAACCGACCGTTTCTTCCACTATTTTGGGCAACAGGAAAAAAGGGCGTATCAAACCCAGGAATCAGTCGAAGCAGTTAGAAAACTTAATGAAGACAGTATTCAGTTAGTGTTTGGATTTAGAAATTTCAAACGAAATCTTCTCATCCTGATAATAAATTGTAAAGTTCAAGGTTTTAATTTTCCTCTCCTTGTTGATCATATTGCTCGTGAAGCAGAATATTTTATGAATAGCCTTCAAAAATTTAACAATGGCATAGTCGAGCCTGTTCAAGACGCCATTATCCATGAGAATGTCTTCTGGCTACGCATTATGATGGAACATTCCCGTTTCATCGCTTCATTACTGGACCAATCTGAGCGAAATTTGGTAGTTACCGCACGAAAATTTGGTGACGATTTTGAAACCCTGTTAAACCAGGCCAGAGATGTTGAATCAATGCTTTATCGTAAGAAACCGACATATCCAATAATTGGAAAAATGAATAAAGATAGTGAAAGTAAGTACAACTGAAGAATTGAGAAACTTCAAGAAAACGGGGTTTGAACTAATAAAAAATTGCCGGATTCGAAACGTAATCAATCCTTTACTGGCTGACCACGTTGTTCGCGAAGCTGAGCACTTTTTATTCATGATTCGTATACTTGAAGAACGGTTAAAGCAAAAACAGAAAGAGACACACATCTGAATTCCAGGCAATCAGGAAGCGATTTGAAGAGGAACGGTTTGAGCCGTTCCTCTGCCCGCCAAAAGGGTCAATCGTTGAATAAAATCACCTTCATCGCTTTTTCTTTGGCAGCATTGCGAAACACATCGTACGCCTGCATGATCTGATCCAGCGGAAAGCGATGGGTGATCAACTGTTTGGGTTGGATCTTCCCAGACTGCACTGTATTTAACAGCATCGGTGTCGTACTCGTGCTAACCAATCCGGTCGTGATCTTGACATTTCGAATCCACAATTGCTCCAAATGCAGTTCGACAGGCTTGCCGTGTACACCGATGTTCGCCAGACGTCCGCCGGGCTTGAGGATTTGCTGACAGATGTCGAAGGTCATCGGAAACCCGACGGCCTCCATCGCTACATCGACGCCCTTTCCATCCGTAACTTCCATCACTTGCTCAACCGCATTTCTCTCGGAACTGTTCACTGTCTTGGTGGCCCCGAACTTTTTGGACTGCTCCAAGCGGTTATCGTCAAGGTCGACCATGATGATCTCCGCCGGCGAATAAAGTTGTGCTGTCAGGAGTGCCGACATCCCGACCGGACCGGCCCCGACAATAGCGACCACATCCCCCGGCTGAACGCCGCCGTTGATCACTCCGATTTCAAAACCTGTCGGCAAGATGTCGCTCAACATGACAAGTGCTTCCTCATCGCTTCCCTGAGGGATGTGATACATGCTCGTATCGGCATAAGGGATACGAACGTATTCCGCCTGGGTACCGTCGATCAGGTGCCCTAAAATCCAACCGCCGTCTTCACAATGGGCGTACATCGCTTTTTTGCAAGAATCGCACCTTCCACAGGAAGTGACACAAGAAATCAGCACTCTGTCGCCGGGTTTGAAATTGTTGACGCCCGGGCCGACTTCTTCTACAATTCCGACCCCTTCGTGTCCAAGCGTTCGGCCCTCGGTTACCGCCGGTACGTCACCGCCCAGGATATGTAAATCCGTCCCGTAAATCGTTGTTTTTCCCTCTTATCCGGGTTGAGTTTATTATAGATATCGATTCCTCTTTCTACATGCTCAACAGATACCTGGCAGCGGCAACGGTACCCATTCCGACCACGACCGTTCCAAAAAAGCTTCTGGTCTTCCAGGCAGTCAGTATCGTGGGGATCGCAGCCCATAAGAAAAGATTGTCAAACCCCAGATCGATCCTCTGATCCCTTACAACCAGAGAAGGCAACAACATAGCAGCAAGCACCGCCACAGGCACGTAGCGCAGCCAGATTGTGACAACCGGTGGCAGCGATTTTGCAGACAACAGCCAAAGCGGCATAACCCGCGGTATATACGTGACCAGTGCCATACCCAAAATGATCAGGAAAATCGTTTTCTGTTCCATCGCAGTTCCACCACCGTCCCTATGGTTGCCCCCAAAACGGTTGCAATGATCACATTCCACCTGTCAAATCCCAGCAACAGCATCCCTACAGCCAACAATCCTGTAAGCAGGGCCACATAGATCTGGAGACGGTCTCTCAATTGCAGGAGCAAAAGTGCAATAAACATGGCCGGCAACGCATAGTCCAAAGCCAGCGGTTTAACATCCGTTATCAATTGGCCCGCGGTAACACCCAACCAAGTTCCAAACACCCATGATGCCTGGGATGTTATATTGACAGCAAAGACTTCCGGTTTGCCAGGCATCCCTTTGGCAAATTGAACGGAATGCAGAGCAAAGGTTTCATCGGTAAGTTGATAGGAAAAAACGGCCAGTTCCCTTTTGCGCCACTTCTTAAGATAAGGAGACAGGGCGGCCGACATCAACAGGTGACGAAGATTTACGACGAAAGTGGTAAGAACAATCGACAGGGCCGGAGTCCCAGCTCCAATCAATCCGGCTGCAATCAATTGTGCGGAGCCCGCGTATACAAGAAAGGACATCAGGAGGGCATTCCATAGGGAAATCCCCGCTTTTTGGCTCAGTACCCCGAATGCGAAACCTACCGGAATGTAACCAAGCACAACCGGAAGAGCTCTTGCCACACCTTCGATCCAAGCCTTCCTTCCCGATTTGGTTTGAGTAGAGTGTACGGTCTCCATGATTTCCTCCATTCAACAGCTATATTTTGTTATGATACTTGTCCAGGCCCAAGAAAAAAAGCCCTTGATTAGCGGGCAAATAAAAAATACTGTTTCTTGTTTTGACCCGGAATCAAATGGCCTGGGACAGATGTTGGAATCGCAACCGGCACTCAATTTCGAACATCAACAGTGACAGGTCTTGTTCCAGATGATTCAGTTTCTTGTCCAACTTGTCCAAATCTTTGTCAATTCTTTGCAGGCTGTATTCCACATCGTTACCGGTCATGTCGAGCGACATGAACAAAACATTGTGATGCACTTGGTTCAACCCCTTTTCCCCCTGAATCCCCGTACAAATCATTATAATCATGTTCCAAGAGAAAAAGTTGTCGAAAATTGCAAACAAACAAAAAACAGTACTTAAGACCTATTACCCCTGACCCCCAAGCAATTTAACTTCTTCATTTCGAAACATGTTTTATCCCCGTCTCATGAGATTGGTGAGACGACCCAGCCTGTCAATTTCAATTGTCACTACATCCCCGTCCTTGAGCCACACCTGTTTGTCTTTCGGATACCCCATAATGACTCCCTCCGGGGTTCCTGTCAGGATGACGTCACCCGGCTCCAGGGTAACGTAATGTGAGATATAACTGATCAGTTCGTCACAGTGGAAAACCATATCCGCTGTATTGGAGTTTTGTCGGATTTCATCGTTTACGTAAGTACGGATACCCAAATCATTGGGATTCCCCACCTCTTCGGCAGTCACCAGACAGGGGCCTAACGGAGCAAATCCGTCACAGCATTTTCCGAGCAGCCATTGGTTTGTGCGAAACTGCAGGTCGCGTGCGGACAGATCATTGGCGGCGCAATATCCAAACACAAATTCAAGCGCCTCTTCCCTGGTCACCCTCTTGGCCGTTTTTCCAATGACAATGGCCAACTCCGCTTCATAGTCCACCTGTTCCGATTCAAGCGGCAGAGGAATCTCTTCCCCGTGAGCAGCCAGGCAATTATTGAACTTGTTAAAGAGAATCGGGAACTGGGGAATCGGCATGTTGGACTCTTCCGCATGTTTCCGGTAGTTGAGCCCTACACAGATGATTTTGCCGGGATTCGGAACACAAGGACCAAGGATCAGTTCCTCTTCCTTAAAAGGAATGCAATTGCCGCTTTCCAGAACCTGCTGCACCTTGGCAGCCACTGTCTGCAGCATTTGACTGCCTCCTGCAAGTATACTTTCGATTGGTTCCTCGACCTGTACAACACCCGATTCCGTGCTTACACCGACCTTGAGTCCTTCGGTTGTGCGGAACGTTACGAACTTCATGGTGAACTGTCTCCTCTCCAGTCAAATGCTATTCTGTATATAAAATTTATCAAAAAACATAAAAAAAGGAACCATCATTACTGGTTCCGCACCACTTCGTGACCGCCAAATTCGTTGCGCAAGGCGGCCACCACCTTGCCGTGAAATGTATCCTCTTCAAGCGAGCGATATCGCATCAAAAGCGACAGGGCAATCACCGGAACATTGGCCTGCAGTTCCAGTGCCGTTTCCACCGTCCACTTTCCCTCGCCGGAGGAATGCATAACACCTCGAATTTCCTCCAGTTTGGGATCCTTGGAAAACGCCCGTTCGGTCAGATCCATCAGCCAGCCGCGAATGACGGAGCCGTTTGCCCAAACGCGGGCGACCTTCTCATAATCAAATTCAAATTGGCTTTTGTCGAGCACTTCGAACCCTTCGGCGATCGCCTGCATCATACCGTATTCAATGCCGTTGTGGACCATTTTCAGGAAGTGGCCGCTGCCGTTTGCACCTGCATACATATATCCTTTCTGCACCGAGATGTCACGAAAAACCGGCTCAATCTCCGTGAATATCCGCTGGTCTCCACCAATCATCAAACAAGCTCCACGACGTGCTCCTTCCATGCCGCCTGAGGTTCCCACGTCAAAAAAGTGAATCCCGTGCAGCCGTAACCTGTCGGCGCGGGCGATGGATTCCTTGTAATGGGAGTTGCCACCCTCAATAACAATGTCCCCCTCTGACAACAGCGGAATCAAGGTGTCAATGACCGATTCCACAATCGACCCGGCTGGGACCATTATCCAAACAATTCGAGGAGGTTCAAGAAGACTGACAAGCTCCTCAATTGTCCCTGCCGCAATTGCCCCTTTTCCCGACAGTTCGCGGGCAGGTTCCGGATTGACGTCATAAGCTACCACGGTATGCTTGTGATCGAGCAAATTCAGGACCAGGTTGAAGCCCATTTTGCCCAGACCGATCATTCCCAACTTCATCTTGCCTTTCATCTCCTTCACTGAAGAGTCCAGCGTTTCCCAGAACATAAAAATATCCATTGAATTCGGCGATTCAGCCATACTTGCCCTTCCGCTTGTCGTAAGCCGTTCATACATGCAGAACGGTTTCCGAATTCTTTAACTCGGGCCCGTACCGATGCGAAATGGAAATCCACTCCTTTCCTGATTTACCCATTATGGCAACCCTCTATTGAATCGAGATCCTGCCCGACAAATTCGCTTCGGGATAGCCGGGAGCATCCGAATAAAACCTGAATATTCCCCTCTTGTCAACCTGCAGTCGCAGTTTGATCCTTTCACCCGACCGCAAGTTATAAGTGTAAATGTTCAAATCCGGGATAACGAGATTATGTTCCTCTTTTCCGTTATTACGCACTTCAAGAACCAGAGGTTTCCCGAAGGGGGCCTGAAGAGTCATGGGGACAAAGCGGATGTCCGATATGTCAAGACGGAGTACAGTGGCCTCAAGGTTCCGGGCAGGCGGATCCGCATTTGCGAAACCTGCTGTACTGATAAACAACAAGAGTGCCGTGGGCAGAGCTAGACAATTTTTCACTAAAAATCACCTCATTTATACGGTGGCCCTGTACGGAAATTCTATCCCTTGCAACCACATAAGACCGGACTTTTTGTGAATTCTAACCGTATGGAGGGATGCGTATGGAGGAACAAATTCGTAAACCGGAACGGGACATAGAAGAATTGAAGGAGCAGATGAGGCAGTTTCAGACTGGGGATCCCGCTCCAATTCACCCGAGGTTCATTCAGCCGGAATTTCACGCTCCCACGGGAGATGACGAACTGTACCAGGTTGGCCCCACTCAGAGCACCAAGGACGATACATTTGAAAACTTTACAAGCGGAGAATAACAACTCTCTGACAGTTATTATCGTACTAATAACACCCTTGATCTCATTAAACTAGACCAAGGGTGTTTTGTTTTATTCAACGGGGACTTCAATATCTAACAAGGGAGGATACTGTTGGCACCCAAATATGTCTCTTTCTCCAAGACTTCCACTTGGAGAAGTCCGATATATTGTAAATTTGATCGCGTAGGCAGGATCAAATTCTACAAAGTCACAAATTCTTTCCTCCGGTATTCCAAATAATTGAACAACAGATTCCCTTGTAATGGTCTTGCTAGCTTTAACAATTTCGTAGTTTTCCTTTTCACGAAATATAATGTCAAATGTAATCTTATCAGTTCCAGCATTTTTGCTTCTTATAGTTTTAGCAAGCTCCACTAATTTAATTGTCCTCATATTAATCTCACCTTTCTTAATTTCCAACTTCAATAAGTTTCACATCAAACAATTCCATTGGATCGTCTACTGGAATAACATGATTTAAGGTCCACGTATAAGCTGGGGTTGCAGGAAGAACTTCGTCCACCACAAAAGCGGCGGTGCCAGCTGTTCCTTTAACTTCGGGAAGTCTCGCATAGAATATCTGTCTTGTGCCCGTTAATGTCACCTCTTCGGCCATTTCTTTTGTAGGAGCTACGCCTTCTACAATTACACACAATTCATGAGACTTTATTTCTTTAATTGGTTCCAAGTCTCCCATTACTCCGTTTTTACCGAAAATTTTATAGTCCAGGTAATACTCTTTACCGGTAAATTTCTCCTCAACTTGCTGTTTACACCATTCAATAACTTTATCAATATTTTCGATAGTATAAGGATCTCGTATGCCGGCAATACCAATGTATTTTTCCCCTACCTTACCTGCTCCTTCCAACTTCACTTTAACTTTTCCTTCAATTGGAACAAAAACAGAGCCTGTTATCCGGCAGGTTTTTTCATCGTATTGCTCGTATTTACAGTTAGTCATGTCCAACATTCCGCCTGCTACATACTCATAAAATGGATTCGATCTTTCGTACATTGCATGCCCAGCAACCGATGCGATTGTACAACGTTGATCGGGGTGCATTGCAGTAACTCTGACATCATTTTCCGTAATTGTACCGATAACCGTTTCCTTTGCACCATAAGGTTCTGCACAAAAAGATGCACATTCGAGTACCTTTCCGAGATAATAGGCTAGATCCTCCGAAAACCCTTCTTTAATTGCAGGAGCTGCAAAAACCGCACAATCACTTGAACGTCCGCCAATAATAACGTCAGCCCCCATTTGTAAAGCCTTAATGTAGGGGTGAACACCTGCAACAGCTACAATTCTATCTGTTTTCTCTAAATCGTTTATTGAGAGATCTTGTCTTCCGTCAAGACCTTCAATTCGAATTCCCTTTTTCATTTTGTCTTGAAGATATTTTTTATCCACCTCAGAGTAAAAATAAGCTAACTTAAATTTAGGCAAATTGTGTTCTTTAGCTAAGTCTTTAATGATTTGAACGTACATATCGACCCTACTGTTTGAACCGGTGTCCCCAGCAGATCCCACGATCATTGGAACCCCTTGTTCTCTGGCAGCCAATAACATTAATTCAAGGTCATGCTTTTGCCACTCATACATACTTGCACACTTGTCAGCTCCCAATGGCGCAGGACCAATATCATCACTTCCTGAATCACAACAATAATAGTCGGGTTTGGTAGCTGCACCGATTCTAAAACTGCCTTCTTTGGTTGGAGCGAAACCCAAATGACCATTAGGGCAAAGGATACGTAGTTGACTTTTCGACATGTTATTACCTCCGCACAGTATTCTATATTTCGTAGAATCCGATTGACACAAATGTTATTATGTGTTTACATATTGGTAACTACCAGTCGCTAAATTCATTATAGAGTGAATTTTTTGATCAGTCAACAAATTTTTGAACCGGGGAGAGTGGAACGCATTGAGAAATCGCCCCTTAAATCTCGTGCAAAGTAAAGAGGATGTTTTTGAGTTACTTGGAGAACGAATTGATCAGTTAGTCAGTCTAGATATTGCTTCACGCAATGTTATACACCTACTTTACTACTTTGCAAGAAGTAAGATGCAGTATCCATTGGCGATGTCAGCTGCCCGTTTATTAAAAGAACGGGTAAAACCAGGCGACTATGTATTGCTTGGGACAGGATGGCCTGATCGACCCCATGTTACCCCAAAAATTGCTGAGACAGATGGCCCGCCAGGAGCGGTGTCTTTGGCAAGAGCTTTGCATCTTGGATTAGGTGCTGTGCCTATAATCCTCATTGAAGAACATCTTGTTTCAGCCACGGAGAAAGTGTTGGAAGCAACCGGTTTGCGAGTGGTATCAGCGGAAGAGGCGCTTAAAGCCCATCATTACCATGCCCCAATACACGCAGCAGCAGTGATTGGATTCCCTTCAGAATTTGATCAAGCTGAACAGGTCTCCGATTTTCTAATAAATAATTTTAAACCGTCAGCGGTCATTGTAATTGAGAAAGGAGGAGTGAATGAAAAACGGGAAATCCATACAAGTCGAGGTGCCGAGACAACGAAATGGATGGCAAAAATTGACGTCCTCATTGAAAGAGCTGCTGAAAAAGGAATAGCCACTATCGGTATCGGAGATGGTGGGAATGAGATTGGAATGGGGAATATAAAAGAAAAGATTCAACAGCATATTCCCTACGGGAGTGAATGTCGGTGCGGTTGTGGTGGGGGAATAGCTCCAGTGAATAAAGTGGATGTACTGGTTGCAGCATCCATTTCAAACTGGGGGGCATATGGAATAGCGGCTTGTTTAGCTGCATTGTGTAACGATATTCATGTTTTTCACAATGCGGAGATTGAAGAACGTGTCTTAAAACGTAGTGCGGACGTAAGTTTCATAGACGGCATCACCGGTTTCGTTGATGCCAGCGCAGATGGTCTGAGATGGCCAATACACACAGCATTCGTGACTCTTTTAAGGGAAACAGTTGTGCAAGCGCTTAATTCCATTAACAAGTTAGAAGCCAATAGTTTATTTGAACAAAAATAAATATCTAATTGATATTAAGGGAGGAGATTGGCGTGAAAAAACGTATGTTTTCGTTTTTTAGCTCAGTACTTACGACGGTGCTAATATTGTCAGGATGTTCAAGTTCAACACCAACCAGAACTAATACTCAAAGAGCGGATCAAAAAGTAACGATTAAAATTGCTCACGAATCACCTGCCTCTCATCCAAAAGGAATTTGGGCAGATACTTTTAAGAAAGCAGTGGAAGAAAAAAGTGGTGGCAAAATTTCGGTAGAAGTTTTTCACCAAGGCAGTTTGTATCCAAAGGAACAGGCGGCCTTAGAAGCGGTAAACCAAGGTATAATCCAGATGAGTTTGGGCTCAACAGGCTATCTATCATCAATTGAACCAACTTTCGGTGTATTCGATTTACCAATGTTGTTTCCTAGTCAAGAAAGTTTGTATAAGGCAACTGATGGCAAAGTAGGTAAGGAATTACTTGATAAATTGGAAGCAAAAGGGTTGAAAGGACTTGGGTATGTTGCCAATGTTCCGCTTGATCTTTTCAGCAAATCGCCTATAACTTCAATAGATCAAATTTCTGGTCAAAAAATAAGGGTTCACACAGCTGAGCTGGAGAAAAGTGTGAAAACACTTGGAGGAAATCCAATCACTATGCCAGCAAGTGAAGTCTATATGGCATTGCAACAAGGTGTACTTCAAGGGGTCTTGACAACAGTCAGCTATGCAGCACCAAATAAGCTCAGTGAAGTAGTTAAGAATATGACAGACATTAAAATCAGTTCGATTGTTTATCCAATCGTTATTAACCTTGATTTTTGGAAAGGTTTAAGTCCTGAAAACCAAAAAATAATTGAAGAAGCCACTCAAGTTGCAATTAAAGCAAATCGAGATGATTTGGAGCAAATAATGGGTAAACACCTAAAGACGTTGCAGGACGGTGGAGTTAAGATCCACAAACTCTCTGCTGATGAACACGCCAAATGGAAGACAAAACTTCATTCCATTTATGATGAATTCAAGGACAAACAACTGTTAGAGAAGGTCAATCAGGCCATTAAGTGACCTAGAGGCCTTGTCATAAAGACAAGGCCTTTAACTGTATCTGGGGAGGAATGGGTATGGAGAATAGATTCAGCCGTATCTTAAGTAAAACCGAGACCTTAATTAGCGGCATATTTCTCATTGCTGCGTGTGTATTAGTCTTTACGTCTGTTGTGTTACGTGTATTTTGGGACTATTCAAGTTCAATTATGGAAGAAGCAGTACGTTATTTAATAGTTTGGTGTATTTTTATCGGTGCGTCTTTAGCATTAAAAAACGACAAACACATTACCATAGACATTTTATTAAAACGTTTGCCTGAAAAAATCAGGATAGGTTTTCAAACCTTAGCATTTCTCTTAGGTTTGGGACTGTGTTTGTTTATCTTTTTTAAAGGTGTAAATTTGGTCTGGCACAGTTATTTAATAAGTGAAAAATCAACATCTGCTTGGAGAATGCCAATGTTTATTCCGAAGCTTGCTGTCCCTGTAGGAGCCATTTTGATCAGTTTTCGGTTTCTTGAAAAAATATATCTGAATATACGCTGGTTGAGGAAGGAGAGAACGTAATGGAAGTGATTGCAATCGCTTCACTATTTGTATTGCTTCTGATAGGTCTTCCTATTGCGTTTGCACTTTCCCTGGCAGGATTATTTATGTTATACCTTCTGGTAAACAACCCAAAAGTTTACTCGGCGGTCCCGCAAATGATGTTTGATTCGGTCGACAGCTTCTTACTAACATCAATTCCTTTCTTTCTCCTTGCTTCTGAACTATTGATAGTTGCTGGAGTGATTCAATATTTAATAAAAGGAATTGACAGTTTAATCGGTCATTGGCGTGGGGGATTATTCACTGTTTCTGTACTGGCCACCGCTTTCTTTGCGGCAATCACCGGGTCATCTTCCGCAACGCTGGTTGCCATTGGATCCGTGCTAATTCCCGAAATGATACGCAAAGGGTACAATCCTAAACATGTTATGGGGATTTTTGCGGTAGCCGGTGGATTGGGAATAGTGATACCACCAAGCATTCCTATGATCGTTTATGGTTCCGTGGCCGAGGTTAGTGTAGGCAAATTGTTTATGGCTGGTTTTGTACCAGGTGCTTTAATTGCGATCGGACTTATCATAATGGGATTATTTGTGACCAGCAAGGAAAAGATTCAACTACCATCAAAAGCGAATTGGACTGAAAGAAGGACAGCATTGAAAAATTCTATTTGGATTGTTTTAATGCCATTGTTTATTGCAATTGGAATTTACGGTGGATTCTTTACCCCAACTGAGGCAGCAGCCGTTTCAGCAGTGTATGCATTTCTGATAGGACATTTCGTCTATGGCGGATTGAATTTAGCGAGGTTTTGGGAAGCAACAAGAAAATCCGTTGAGTCCACTTCAATGATTTTGTTAATTATTGCTGGGGCAAGTGTTTTTGGGTTTGTACTATCTTTGCTTCAAATACCCCAAACTTTAACAAACGCAGTTGTTGGATTAAACATGACTCCATACACATTTTTATTAATGGTGAACTTATTGCTGTTAGTACTAGGATGTTTTTTAGATATTACATCTATACTTTTACTAACTGCTCCAATAATCATTCCGATTATGAACCAGCTTGGGATAGATCCAGTACATTTTGGAATCATTTTCGTTTTAAATATGGAATTGGCATTGCTAACCCCTCCTTTGGGGATGAATTTGTTTATTGTATCAAACATTACAAATCAGCCAATTGAGACTGTTCTACGAGGATCGATTCCGTTTTCCTCAGTGATGGTAATTGTATTGTTAGCTGTTATTTTTATTCCTTATCTATCGTTGATGCTTGTAAGGTAAAGAATGGAGGTGTATAAATGGAACTAAATGAATTTCAACCACTATATAAACAACTGGTTCTCTTTATTCGAAAACAAATCGATGAAGGGGTTTGGCCACCTGGGTCGCAGATACCTTCTGAACGGGAAATGTGTGAGATGTTTAATGTGAGTCGTGTTACAGTTCGCCAAGCAATATCAGAAGCTGAGAAGGATGGTCTTCTGGAGAGAATGCATGGTAAAGGTACCTTTGTAACTAATCTCAAGATTAATCAAGCTTTACAGCAAATTACAACTTTTAAAGAGACAATGTCAATGAGGGGATTGAACCCTTCTACCCGCGTTCTCGATGAATATATTGAACCTTCGGATCTTAAGACAGCTTCGGTGCTCAATCTTACTGATGGGGAACCGGTGTTCCATCTAAAGCTACTGGGTTTTGGAGACGAATTACCTATGTCTTTGTATTTTTCTACGTTTCCCTTGGATCTCGGAAAGAAAATGGCTGAAGCAGCAAGAAATTTGGAGGGGAAGGGGGAAGGATTTTCAACGTACGATCTTTATGAAGCCACAGGATATGTTAAGCCGTATATGGTTAAACAAACCTTTGAAGTCGATGTAGCGGATGAGTACATTGTTGAGCATCTAAAGATTAAACAGGGGAGCCCGATTTTTATCGTTACTTCTATTTTTTACTTAGAAGGTGGCCATCCAACTGAATTTCGAAAAGCTTACTACCGCGGGGATAAATACAAATTTTATATAAACCGCTTATTATAATTGTTGGCAAAAACACAAAAACAATATAACCCGAATTTCGAAAGTAACTAAAAAGTGCCCCACTCTTTGGCAGAATGGTGTTTGACTAGAACAACATCACCCATAGAAAGGAGTACCTTTGAGGTGAAGTATACTGCAAATACTGCCCGAATTAGCTGAATTTACGCTAAAGAACTCTACTTTTTGCGCTGGTGGCAAGGTTGCCTTGGATTTCCTCGAGGAAATAAAACTGGAAGCTGCGTTTCGACAACTCGACTGTAACTAGGCGGCAACCTCCATCTCCCTTTCTGAATGATCCTTCTCTACTCTGTAGAGCGATTTTAAGGTGGACGGTGCCCTCACCATTCTCTGCTGTACAAGGAACTGGAGCGACTTGCCGCCATGAGTTCTTAGTTGAAATGCAGCTTCGTCAGCTTAACCACTAGGTCATAGCCACTCATTTGCCGGAAAGCTCATTTTGGATTTTGATTCAACCGTCGAGACGGTCTACAGAAACCAAGAAGGGAGCAGAAGTAGAGAGATCTCTTTGACTAGGGAGACGGCGAAACTGGCCCAGTAATTCAGGTACCAGAAACCAGAGTGATAAATATTCATGGGGAGTGTACAGATGTCAGACTGCGACATCAGTGAACTTACTCCCTCAATTTTTCGTTCTCAGAGATATATTATGATAGGGAAAGGTCAGTCCGCCTTCTGTTACCAGCCTGTGAACATGAGGATTAAAATCCCAATGCCGATGTAAGTTAAAGAATATTCGTTTCAACTCGTTTGTCTCCACTTGCATATCAATACTCTTTACTTTAATAAAGAAGGGGAAATCTCTTGAACAACAAGAGACTTCCCCTCAGGTAAAGTTATAATTTCTTACTGTTTCAAAAAAAGCCTGCTTCCGCAGGCTTACAGAATGTTGAAATACCCCTGTCGAATGTATGTCCTAGACAGGGGTATTTCATTTGTTTGAGTAAGTAGCTATATAAATTCAGATTGCCCTCTCGTTACCCCTTCTTAGCGAGGTGGAGGGCAATCTTTTTCATGTTCTGACAGGCTGCTGTAAGTAGCGCCTGTTCCAAGACTTTTGACTTTCCCCGGAAACGGCAATAGCGAAACCCATGGAGCTCTTTGGCATCCGCGAAGCTTCGCTCAATCGTTTCTTTTCTCTTTTGGTACAGACGTTTCCCGGATCTACTCAATCTGTTCTCACGTACCCATTCCTTACTTTCCTCCCACACATGGCGGGTTACGACTTTTCGGTTATCTTTTGAGCGCGTGCATTGAGTCAAAAAGGGACATGTCTTGCAGGTCTCGGGATTCGAAACGTATTCTCGATACCCTTCACGAGTCGTAGTTCTATAGGTAAGGATGTGCTTAGCAGGGCATATGTACGTGTTGTGTTTGTCAATCAAAAAGTTGACCACTTTGCTAAACAAAAAGTTGACCACCCACAAATGGAAAAATAGTAGGGTCGACAGAGTTCCATGTC